>JALYOO010000263.1 GCA_030856845.1 Gemmatimonadota bacterium | reverse complement strand
CTGATCAGAGAGAAGTACACGACGTCGGCGCGACTGGCGATATCGGGCCGATCCAACGGCGGACTGCTCGTCGGCGCGGTGCTCAATCAGCGGCCGGAACTTTTTGGAGCAGCACTGCCTTCCGTAGGCGTGATGGACATGCTGCGATTCCACAAATTCACCATCGGCGCGGCGTGGACGTCCGACTACGGGTCCGCGGACGACGCCAGGCAGTTCCCTTTCCTGCGCGCGTATTCTCCGCTGCACAACATTAAACCCGGAAGACGCTATCCGGCGACGCTGATTCTCACCGCGGATCATGACGACCGCGTCGTGCCGGGTCACTCGTTCAAGTACGCCGCGACGCTTCAGGCGGCACAGGCCGGGCCTGCTCCAGTTCTGATCCGCATAGCAACGAGTGCCGGACATGGGGAGGGCACGCCCACCAGCAAGGAGATCGATGAGGCGGCGGACAAGTTCGCGTTCCTGGTGCGCAACCTCGGCATGCGCCCCGTGTTTCAGTAACCGGTGAATACCGCAATGGGCGGATTCGACCAGATTCTTGGCGCGGTCCGCTTCGTCGTCCTCGTGACAGCGGGGATCTTCGCCGTGTTCTGCCTCATCGACTGGCTGGTCCGGACAAGGCGACTCAATCTCTTCGGCCCCCTCGCTCGATTTTCCCGATCGAGAATCGACCCGGTGCTGGAACCGATAGAGCAGCGCGTGGTGCGCGCCGGCGGAAACCCCGCCAGCGCTCCACTGTGGGCACTCGCCGCCGTAGTCGTCGGTGGAATACTTCTCATCAGTCTGCTCGATTTTCTGAGAGCCGAGATAATGGGGTTCGCGTTCGCTGTGCAGGGCGGGCCTCGAGGAATCTTCAAGCTCCTCGTCGCCTGGACCTTCGACTTCCTGCGCATCGCGATCCTCGTGCGCGTCGTAAGCAGCTGGCTTCCGGTATCGCCGTCGTCGCCCTGGATTCGCTGGTCTTACGTCGTGAGCGAGCCGATACTCAAGCCGCTTCGTCAGGTCATCCCCTCGATGGGCCCGATCGACATCACGCCGATCATCGCCTATTTCCTGATCGGCTTCCTCCAGGGTGCCGTGCTGCGCCTGATGTGACCGGGATAGCAGTAACGACAGGCAACCACGGCGTTCGCTTCAAAGTCCGGGTGAGCCCGCGCGCGTCGCGGGCGGAAATCGCGGGCGCGCATGGCGATGCGCTCAAGGTGCGGGTGCAGGCACCCCCGGTGGGTGGCGCCGCGAATGGCGCCCTGATAGAATTGCTGTCCCGGGCGTTCGGCGTGCCGAAGGGCTCGGTGCGTGTGGTCTCCGGCGAAACTTCACGAACGAAAACCGTGGAGATAGACGACATCGACGCAGTGCGGGTTCTCACTATGGCGGCAGAGGCGGGCAGCAGATAGTGGGGGGAATTGTCGTAATCGGTCCCGATATGGCGCTTCTCGAGGGACTCGCCCAGACGCTGAGTGCAGCGGGCTACAGGCCCGTGATCGCGAGCAGTATCGCCGATGCCGCCAATTCTCTCGGCGGCTCGAAAGCATTTATTGCCGTGATCGATCGCCAGGAGCTGGTCGAGGCTGGGTCGATTCGGGACCTTCCGCTAGCGCACGGTGGCGCGCTCATCGTGTTCCACGACAGCGAGACCGTTCCTGCTCCGCTACCCCACCGTATACAGCGGATGACAATCGCCTTTCTGGAGCTGCCTCTCGAGAGGCAAAGGTTGATGGCGCTGGTGCGATACATCGAGGGCAGAGCGAAGGTTGCCGGACGGGAAGCAGAGGATGAAAGTCTTCCCGATGAGAGGGGGGTCGATCGGGAGTGAACTGCAACTGAGAACTACGCAGACCTGAGTATTTCTCCGTTCGCGTTCCCCGAGTGACTCCGCATCATCAATGAACCTCAGCCGGTTTCCCGACTGTCCTGCCGATGATGATGGTGATGTTGTCCCTCCCGCCCGCATCGAGCGCATCCTGCAACAATAGCTCGCACGCCTCACGCGACGACGCCATCGACAGCAGGCGGTCGCGGATGCGGTCGTCCGGAACGTGGCGTGTCAGTCCATCGCTGCAGAGGAGCCCGACCTGTCCCCAGGACTGCTCCATCCGCCGAACAACCGGCGCTGCCTGCGGGCCGCCGATGGCGCTCGACAGCACGTTCGCAAACCGACTGCCCTCGGCCTCGGACCTCGAGAACACTCCCTGTTGCACCAGCTCCTCCGCCATCGTCTGATCACGGGAGATCTGCACCAGCTCCTGCCCCCGCAGCACATAGCACCGGCTATCGCCCACCTGTAGCACGTACGCGCGTGGCCAGATGCCAAGCCAGAGTGTCAACGTCGTCGCCATGCCGTGCAGCCTCTTGTCTTCAGTGGCCGCGACCGCCAGCTCGTTGTGCACCTTGAGCGCTGCGTCTTCCAATGACTGCATGAATCCGGCGTCATCGCCCGGATTACTCGTGTAGTAGCAATGAAGCGCCTGCGATACGTAGCGCGTCACACCCTCGAGCGCGAGGCGGCTCGCTTCCTCACCCGCGAGTGCGCCGCCGACGCCATCGGCGACCATCGACAGAAATGCGATGCGCTCGCTTCCCGCCAGGTGCGTGAGATTGGGAAGGCTGGTGTGATAGACTTCCAGCCGTTTCTGAAGTGTACACACGAGGAAATGGTCCTCGTTGTTCGGCCGCACGATGCCGGGATGCGTCAACCCATAGACGTCGAGCTGGCTGTCGAGCGGCCTCGGGCCGGGGTCGGCGGCGGTTGCCACCTCGGTAAGGCCGGTCATCGCACCCTCGTTGGCGAGTTCGGTCATAAGGCTTTCACGACTGGAATATGCAAAAGTGAAGGACGAGCCGTTACGCCACCGCAGCCGCCGCGGCCCGGCCCGCGATCCTTCCTGAAAAGAGACACCCACCGAGAAACGTCCCCTCGAGTGACCGGTAGCCGTGCATTCCACCTCCGCCGAATCCTGACACCTCCCCCGCCGCATACAATCCTGGTATCGGCTCGCCATCGTGGCCAAGCACGCGGGCGGAGAGGTCTGTCTCGAGCCCTCCGAGCGTTTTCCTAGTGAGTATGTGCAGCTTCACCGCGATGAGCGGCCCAGCTGCCGGGTCGAGCAACCGGTGCGGCGTCGCAACGCGGATCAACTTGTCACCGAGGTAGTTCCTTGCACCGCGCAGTGCTGTGACCTGTGCGTCCTTCGAGAAAGGATTGTCCATCTCCCTGTCGCGGCCAATCACTTCGCGCGCGACCTGTTCGTACTCCAGCAGGGGAGTTTCCGTCAGCGCATTCATCCTGCTCACGAGCTCACGCAGCTCTCTCGCCACTACGAAATCCGCACCCCGCGTCTTGAAGGCGTCGACCGGCGCAGGCGCTCCGCCTCTCACGCGGCTCAACACTCCACGAATGCTCTTGCCGGTGAGATCCGGATTCTGCTCCGATCCGGAGAGCGCGAATTCCTTCTCGATGATCTTCTGCGTCAACACGAACCAGCTGTGCTCGTGCCCCGTTCCCATGATGTGAGCCAGTGTGCCGAGCGTATCGAAGCCAGGAAAAAGCGGCACCGGAAGCCGAGCGCCGCGCGCGTCGAGCCATAGCGACGAGGGCCCCGGCAGGATGCGGATTCCGTGATTGCGCCACACCGGATTCCAGTTGCGAATGCCTTCGACGTAGTGCCACATCCTGTCGGGATTCACGATTCGGCCGCCCGCCGTTTTGACTATGCCCAGCATCCGGCCATCGACATGGTCGGGTACGCCTGACAGCATGTTGACCGGCGGTTGGCCCAGGCGCGCGGGCCAGTTACTGCGAACGAGTGAATGATTGCCACCGATGCCGCCGGAGGTGACGATCACCGCCTGGGCGCGCAGCTCGAACTCGCTCAATACATCGCGCGAGCTGCTCGTGCCGCGCTCCGCGTCGCTGTCGGCGAGCACATCCCCGCGCACTCCATTCACCACGCCGTCGGATGTCGTGAGCCCGCTAACCCGGTGGCGAAACCGGAATGTCAGCCTGCCAGCTGATTCCGCAACGCGCGCTCGCCGGATGAACGGTTCGAGTACTCCGGGGCCCGTTCCCCACGTGACGTGA
>JALYOO010000261.1 GCA_030856845.1 Gemmatimonadota bacterium | reverse complement strand
CTTCCGCGGGGATGAATCCCCATCTCAGGCGGGCCCCAAGTCCAATCAGCTCTCGCAGCCTGTCGTTCTCAGTTTCGAGGGCCGACACTGCCATTGCGCGAAGGGAGACGCTGTCGCGAATGGCCGTTCTATCGCTGTCGAGGAGAAGAGAACGCCTGCTCGCTTCGGCCCGCTCCTGGAGCATCACCAGAGGCGCGAGGAATGTGCGCCGCATCGAGCTGGCGAGCGGGTCGCGCATGTTCGGGGGAAGGCCGCGGGCAGCGAGCGCCAGAAAGGCGGCCGCCCCGAGAACGATCAGATCAATCCGGCTGCTACTGCTGCCGCTGCCTCGTACAGCGCGTGCCACGAAGGGTACCTCAGGTTGCTAGAACGGACCAGTATTTTTCCTCGTCATCCAGGATGCGCCCGCATCCCCGGACGACGCATGTCAGCGGATCTTCATCGACGTGAATCGGAAGCCCCGTTTCCTGCGAGAGCAGGACGTCAAGGCCGCGAATGAGGGCGCCACCGCCCGTCATGACGATCCCGCGCTCAACGATATCAGCCGCGAGCTCCGGCGGAGTGATCTCGAGTGCGCGGCGAACCGCCCCTACGATCTGCAGGATCGGCTCCTGCACTGCATCGCGGATCTCCGCCGAGTGAATGCGCACGCTCTTGGGGATTCCCGATACAAGATCGCGACCCTTCACCTCCATCTCGCGCTCCTCGCCGATCGGATATGCTGATCCGATCTGGATCTTCACCTGCTCGGCGGTCGACTCGCCGATGAGGAGATTGTAGTTCTTTCGCATCGACTGGAGTATGGCCGTATCGAGCTCGTCACCTCCCGTGCGGATCGAGGTATCGCTCACGATTCCCGACAGCGCGATAACCGCGATCTCGGTGGTACCGCCTCCGATGTCGATCACCATGTTGCCCGTGGGCGTCTCGACCGGCAGGCCGACGCCGATCGCGGCGGCCATGGGCTCGGCGACCATGAACACTTCCTTGGCACCGGCGCCAAGTGCGGAGTCGCGTACCGCGCGTTTCTCGACCTCGGTGATTCCCGAAGGCACGCAGACGATCACCCTTGGCTTCACCTTGAAAACGTGGTTCTCGATGATCAGCGCCAGGAAATACCGCAGCATTTTCTCGGTGACATCGAAGTCCGCGATAACGCCGTCCTTCATCGGCCTGACAGCGATGACTCCTTCCGGAGTCCGGCCGAGCATCCGCTTGGCCTCGAGTCCGACGCCTTTGATTTTTTTCGTCTCGCGGTCCAGCGCCACGACGGATGGCTCGTTCAGAACGATTCCCTCGCCCTTCACATAGATGAGCGTGTTGGCGGTGCCGAGATCGACTGCGATCGCGTTCGCGGGAAAGAGGGAACCTGTCTTGAAGGGCCAGCGCATGATGTCTCGGTTAGTTCAGGAAGGAATCGACGTCTTTCAGTGGCAAGCCGAATGCCTCGGCCACTGCGGGATACACTACTTGTCCGTCGACGACGTTTAATCCCTTGCGCAATGGCAGGCCGTCTCGAAGCGCCTGCTTCCACCCGAGGTTGGCAAGCCTCAATGCGTAGGGGAAAGTGGCGTTGGTAAGAGCAAGTGTGGAAGTTCGCGGTACACCGCCGGGCATGTTGGCGACGCCGTAGTGAATCACCCCGTCCACGACATAGGTGGGGTTCTCATGTGTAGTGGCCTTGATTGTTTCGACGCATCCGCCCTGGTCGATGGCCACGTCAACGATGACTGATCCCGGTTGCATCGTCTTCAAATCCTCGCGGCGGATCAACCGCGGAGCGACCGCGCCCGGTATCAGCACTGCGCCAACTACCAAGTCCGCGGTGGAAATCTGCTCCAGGATATTGTGACGATTGGAATAGATCAGCGTCACGTTCGCCGGCATCACGTCCGAAAGGTACCTCAACCGCTCGAGGGAAAGGTCGAGCACTGTAACTTTTGCCCCCATTCCCGCGGCCATCTTGGCCGCGTTGATTCCGACGACACCGCCGCCGATGATGACGACTTTGGCGGGAGGCACACCGGGAACGCCGCCGAGGAGCACGCCTCTCCCGCCATAGAGCTTCTCGAGATACTTGGCTCCCTCCTGCACGGCCATGCGTCCCGCAACCTCCGACATCGGCGTCAGAAGGGGAAGCTCGCGGTTGGGGAGCTCAACCGTCTCGTAAGCGATGCACGTCGCGCCGCTGTCGATGTGCGCCCTTGTGAGCTGCTCGTCCGCCGCGAAATGGAAGTAGGTGAAGATCGTCTGGCCGCGTCGCATGTGCGGCCACTCCGGCTCGATCGGCTCCTTGACCTTCAATATCATCTCAGCATCTGCCCAGACGGCGGCTGCATCAGATGCGATACGAGCCCCGGCGCCGGTGTAATCCTGATCCGCGAATCCGCTTCCCTCTCCCGCTCCCTTCTGGACGAGTACGGAATGCCCTGCCGCGACAAGCGCTTCCGCGCCCGCCGGCACGAGGGCGATGCGGTTTTCGTTGGTCTTGATCTCCTTCGGAACGCCAATCTTCATCGATTTTTCGGGTTGAGTATTGAACGTTGATCGGGGATCAGACCGCAGCGCCGGGACCAAGGCTGACAATGGTCTGGGCTTCGGGCGCAAAGAACTCGCTGCAGATCCGCGCTACCAGATCCCGATCGATGCCATCGACGAGAGCAAGCAGCTCGTCGAGAGACCGATACTCCTCGTCATAAAGCTCGACTCCCGCAGCGCGGTACATGCGCGACGACACGCTTTCGAGTGAGAGTGTAATCTGGCCCTTCAGCTGGTTTTTGCCAGCGGCCAGCTCATCATCGGGCAGTCCCTCGCGAGCGATGCGGGCCAGCTCTTCGCGGATCGCTTCCGTCGCGAGGCCCGCCGTCTCGGGCGCGGTTGCCACATAAACACCGTGGTTTCCCGAATCGCGGTGAAACGACTGAAACGTGTAGACGGCGTATGCGAGACCCAGCTCCTCTCTCACCCGTTGGAACAGGCGCGAGCTCATCCCCCCGCCAAGCAGCATGCTCACCAGGGTCATCGCGTAGCGGCGCGCGTCACCATGCGGAATCGTCGCGGAGCCAAACACGATGTGCGTCTGCGCGCCTTCCCGCTCGAAGTGGCGAGTGGTCGGAGGGAGCGGCACCGCTGGTGGGGAGGTGAGTCGGGATTTCCCTCCGCCGGCGACCTTCGCCCAGCCCGACGAATCGAGAGCGCGAAGCAGATCATCGTGCTCGACATTACCCGAGGCCGCCACGACGATCTGATCCGGATGGTATGCGCGCTCATGCAAGTCGCGGAGATCGCGGGGCGTAAGCGCAGAGACCGTCTCCCGCGTTCCGAGAATTGGATAACCGTAGGGGTGTGGGCCCCACAGCTCCGCGCCATGCAGCTCGAACACCAGATCGTCGGGGGTGTCATCGACGGTGTTGATTTCCTCGAGCACTACCTTGCGCTCGAGATCGAGATCGACCTGACGAAGGAGCGGACGGAAGATCAGGTCTGCCAACACGTCTGCGGCATCGCCCAGGTGCTCGTCGAGAACACGCGCCTGATATGCGGTATGCTCGCGAGAAGTGTACGC
>JALYOO010000259.1 GCA_030856845.1 Gemmatimonadota bacterium | reverse complement strand
ACATTGTAGGGCGAAATGTACCTGGCGGACACATGCGAAGGTGAAGCGAGAGAGCAGCCTGTCGATTCCCCGACAGATGGCCGAAGAGTCAAACCGTGGAGCGAATGCTCCAGCTTCATGAGCGGGCTTTGCGCACCCTCGCACGCCTTCTCAGATGATGCGCGCGGGATGGCGGGGAGATTCAAGTCGGCTCCGGCTTCCCTGCACATGCTTGAGAAAACCTCACGCAGAAGCATGTAACGCCTCTATCTCCGATAGTGCACTCAGAACTGCCTTCTGCACCAGCTCCCGATCGTCGGGCCCGGCCACCGTCCTGTCGGCAAGCTCCGAAATGCGGTGCGCCTGATCCCGGAGTTGCTCTCTACGATGGAGGCTTCGCGTCAGATTCGAGAGCGTTCCCAGCGATTGAAGAGATGTGAGCATTACCACCACAGTCCCCTGAGAGCTCTGCCTGATCTGGCTGAAGGCAAGTTCGAGCATTCGTTCGAACGTTGGTGCGCACACAATTACCCGGAGCTCACCGTTCCCGTAGCGGTGCGTATCTGGATTGCGTCGCGGAGCGAGTCGGGCGAGAATCGCGGGCAGATAGTCGATGCAGGTAACCGCTGTAGTCGTATCGTTCACTCCAGTGGAGAGTGCTTTCAGCGCAATATCTACGATCTGACTTATACCAAATCCCACATCCTGATCAACTGTTCGATACCGGCTCAACGCGAAAGACCGAGTGATGGCGTCGCAAGTCTGCCGTGCGGGCGGTCGGTCCCCTGAAATGGAGACGATCGGCTAGCCCGCGATCACGAATTCCCCAATCCCGCGGTCCATCCGGACCACACTTCCGCAGCTTTCGGCAATCTCCAGCAGAGCGGTTTCGTCAACATGCTGAAGGTACCCATTGATCACTGCCGGGATTGCATACCAGTTGAGAGCATCGTTTCCGACATCATCTTCAACGCTGCCGTCGCTCTCGTTGTCCTCTTGTTCACCTGCTTCTTCAGGGAAGAGCCGATCGACCGCGGAGATGGTTTCTTCCGCGACGGCAGCGATGATGCTCGATGCCTGCATCGCTCGTGCAATATGATGCAGGAAGAAAATGAGAACCCAGACGCCAACAAGTGCGAGCGCGACGCCGGCCAATACCGCGAGGGCGGGCACGAATGCGCCCTCATCACCGCCGCGAATCGTGCGAAGCACTATCAGGCAATAGGTGAAGATGCCGACGAATGCGCCGAGGGCCATCTGAGTCGTACGGCTCGCCATGAAATTTCGGAAGAACGCGCGATGAGTACTGACTCGAGGTGAGTGACAACGCGACGAGAGTCATGGAGAATGTGATGCCCACGACGGACATCATCGAACTCGCGATCGTGGAAAGCATCCCCCGGGATCCCTCAGCGCCGGCGCCGAACAGTCTCGGAAATCGCATGAGAGACTCGCTGTCCATCACAGTACTGGCTTCGATCAATGCGATCGCAACCACGCCGGAGAGGACGACGATAACCGACGGCACAAACCAGAAACTAGAGCTACATCTTCTCCAGATCCGGCTCAGCATCATCTCTCAGGTGAAAATCGGGTTTCTTTCAAGAGTCGTCTGCTTGGAAGTTTTGCGTCCCCCGGATCTCCTTCCGTAACGCCGCAATTTCCCGCCGCAGTGCACGAACATCGACGCCAGCCGCAGACGCGCCATCGGGCGCGTTCGCTTCACGCCCAACAAGAAACGAGGCCAGCGTAGCAGTCACGTAGCCGAACACACCGATAGAAAAAAGCGAAATCAGCACCGCGAGAATTCTTCCCTCAGCCGTTTGAGGCCAGTAGCCGGAACCCATCGTGGTCATGATCATCGCGGTCCACCACAGTGCGTCGGTGTAATCCGAAAAACCTTCTCCACTTGTTGAATGCGGCTCGAGTGTGTACATGCCAGCCGCGCCTGCGAAGCAAACAGCAACCGTAAGCGCAGAGACATACCATACCCCGCTCCTGCGCAGCGTCGAACCGAGAGCACCCATTCCGCGATTCATCGCGCCGACCGCGCGAATCAGCCTCACGCCTCGCACCGCACGTGCTGCTCGCATCGCCCGGAACACCGCACCGATGCGCGCGATTCTCAATGCAGGAACGAGCAGCGAGACAATCGTCAGCCATGAGCGCCGCACGAATTGCCATCGATCGGGAGCGATCAGGAGACGGACGAAGAACTCGGCGAGGAAGATTATCCAGACCGCCGTGCCGAGATATATCAGCAGCGGATTGTTGCCGCGAACGACTTCAAGGATGAACAGCACCAACCACACTACGGCCAGTATTGCCATCGGCAGCTCGAGATGTTCTTCGAGCCTGCCAAGGACTCGCCACCTCAGCCTCGCGCTTGGCTCACGGTGCCGCGGGGTTTTCGTGTGCACCGTTTCGCGGTTATCGTTCATGTCTTGCTGCTATCCATCTCAACGGCTCCGTCATGCATGCTCGGAAGCTGCCGGCGGTCTCGCGGAAGCCAGAGCGTGAAGATCGAACCGGCCGGGGCGTTACCAGAGCGATCTGGAACACCACCGCGCCGTCCGGACCCTGGCAGTCGAAGCCGTAGGGCTCCGCCGCGGCGAGGCTGGCGAAGGTGTTATTCCGCGCTTTGAGATCGAGAAAATTCGGAGGTGAAAGCCCCTCGAGTGATCCCGCGACTTTCCTGTCGTTTTGCCAAACCGTGGTGATGCGTTCCGGATCGGAGTAGGGAAGTGGCGCGAGCAGAACTCCATACACGGCGCCGTAAATCGCAGTGGTCGCACCGATTCCCAGAGCGAGAGTAAGCACTGTTACCGCAGTTACGCCGGGGTGCCGGGCGAAGGTGCGAACCGCAAAGCGGAGGTCGCGTCTCAAGTCTGCTAAGAACTGCAGGCCCCGCGCTTCGCGGCATTCATTTTTATAGCGTTCGACGCCACCGAAGCTGCGGCGTGCGAGCCTGCGTGCCTCCGCGACATTTTTTCCGGCCCGAATGTGGGCGGCCTCCTCCATCTCTAGGTGAAACCGCACTTCGTCGTCTAGTTCCCGCTCGACGGTGCGGGGCTGAAACAGCGAGCGCAGCTTTCGAAGCGCCGTCATGCTGTACGC
>JALYOO010000244.1 GCA_030856845.1 Gemmatimonadota bacterium | reverse complement strand
ATCCTGTCCTTTCGCCGCATCAGGGAGACGAAGAGGCGCTGGTTGTAGCGATACTCCGACGCGGGGATCACGCACCCGGGCTCCTCGCTGGCTGGAAAGGCGACCGGACTCAAGGCAAGAATCGGGGTGACGGTAACGGCGGGAAACGCCGGGTAAGGTCCCAGTTACATTCACGGTATGCGCGATTTCATCGCGAGACAGAACAGTGAGCGACTGCGGAAGCGGCTGTCGAACAGCATCAGGATCCGCGAACCCGCTGCTTTTTCGAAGCTGGCGCGTTCGACCGTGGACATCGCCCTCGTCACCGGAGTCGTCGCGAGGCTGTATCGCGCACTGATTCTCACGCGGCTCGCCGAAGGCAGCGCGGCTTACATCGCACTTCTCGGCGTCGGCGCGATCTTCGTACTTACCATGGCCACGGTTCACCTGAGCCGGTTCCCACTCAGGCAGTGGCTGACAAGAGCGCCGTTGTTCGCCGCTCTGGAAGGCACCTTCGAGATGCTCGCCAGCCTTGGGCTGATCGCGCTGCATCGGGAGCCGGTCGGAACCACCGCCGCCGAATTCGGCGACTGGCCGGAAATGGCCGCGCGCACGGTTCTCTGGCGCACAGTGACAATCTCGATATTCGCAGCGATGCTTGCAGCGGTGGTAAAGTGGGTCAGGTACCTGTTCCTTCGCCGCGAGCATTCTGCGTCGGCTGCGGGGACAGTCAATTCCGGAGTTCCGGGTGAGAAGCCTGTCGATCGCCGCCGGCCCGGAGCATCGAAGGCGAGATTCCCCGATGAGACGCTGGCGGACAGACGCCGGCGCCCGTAGGAACCACCCCGATCCATCGTTAGTATTCGAAAAGAACCGCGACACTTCAACGATCGGGAGCACAACGATGTATGACGAGAGAATTGTCACGCCGATGCGGCAGGAGCTAACGAAGCTCGGCGTACAGGAGATGCGGACACCCGACGAGGTGGACGCGAAGCTGAAGGATTCGAAAGGATCGACGCTGGTGGTGGTGAACTCGGTGTGCGGTTGCGCCGCGCGCAACGCGCGGCCCGCCGTGGCAAAAGCGCTGCAGCATGCGGTCAAGCCGGAGACGCTGACGACGGTCTTTGCGGGACAGGACGTTCAGGCGGTCCAGCGGGCGAGGAGCTTTTTTACCGGATACCCGCCATCTTCGCCGCAGATCGCCCTCCTGAAAGACGGCAAGCTGGTGTTCATGCTGGAGCGTCACCAGATCGAGGGACGCACGTCGAACGAGATCGCCGACGACCTTGTCGGAGCGTTCGACAGGTACTGCGAAACACCGATCTCCGCCCAGGCGATGAGCTGAGGTCGCCGCTGACGGAAAGGCCCCTGCACTGAGGGGGCCTTTTTGCTGACGGCTGCATTAGTAGCTAAGCGCTACTAATACCTTTGGGCATTGAACGGGAGCGGTGGGCTCTGACCTTGAAGGCTCAGAGCTCACCGCTCTGGCTCGAGCTCAAGGCTCAAAATGTCGGCCGAAAGATCCAATTGGGCACCAGCAACCCAGTGCCTACAGCATCACCGGGAGTAGCTGAGCCATCGCCCCATCTCGCGGAGTGTCGGCCGCTTGCCGTACATCAACAGCCCCACGCGATAGATGCGTGCTGCAATCCACACCGCTCCAAAGCAGGCCAGCAGCAGTCCGATCAGGCTGCCCGCCAGCTCGTACCACGGCACACTGCCCAGGCTGAGACGCAACGGCATGATGATCGGCGCTGAGAACGGAAGCCACGACATCACGCTCGCCAGCCGCGACGTCGGATTGAAGAGTATCGGATTGATGAACACAGCCGTCGCCACCAGCAGGATCAATAGCGGCTGAACCGCCTGCTGCGCTTCCTGCTCCGTGTTCACCGACGCGCCAACGGCAGCGTACAGCGACGCGTAAAAAATAAATCCGAGGATGAAGAAGAGCAGCAGCAACAGGCCCAGCCCGGGAGAAATCTCGGGCAGTGAAAAGGGAATGCTGGTAACTCCGAACTTTTGCAGAATCGGCTGCCGGAGTTTCAGCATGACTACGGTGGTAACGACCCAGATTACCTGCTGGAGCAGACCGACTGCGCCTACTCCAAGCACTTTGCCCGCAAGCAACGTCTCTGACGGGACGCTCGATACCACGACCTCGGCCACCCTTGACGTCTTCTCCTCGAGCACCCCCCGTAGCACGTTCTGACCGTAGATGATGATTGACATGTAAAGCAGAAAGGCGATAGCGCCGGCGAAGATGATACTGACTGCACCCGATCCTCCGCGGCCTTTGTCAGTGATGCGCTCCGTGCTGAGGCGAAGCGGGAGAAACGTGAGATCGCGGACCTTGCGGGAGTCGATGCCCGCGCCCTCCAATCGCTGCGCCAAAAGCGCGTCCTTCACTGCCGCGCGAAGTCGCTCCATGTCGGCGATCGACGTCGCGTTGCGTCCCGCGTACCTCACCTCTTCGCCGCCAAGTGTACGCTGGTCGGCGATGACGTAACCGCTGAGCTGCTTGGCCATCACCTGTCGCGTCGCCGTGCTTTCAGCCTGGCTCAGTTCCGACGGCTTGATCACGCTCACCTGAGGTACGACAGCGCCTGGCGATTGACCTCGCTTCATGGCGTCGGCAATGCGCTGCCCGAAACCGATCGTCGTCGCGTCCAGAATTCTCGTGTTGATGAACTCGGAGCTCGACTTGCTCCGCTTGGCCATCACTGCGGGAACGATGATCATCGCGCCAAAGAAAACAGGGCCGAAGATCGTTACGATGATGAACCACTTCGTGCGAACGCGCTCCAGGAACTCCCGCTTCACGATTGCCCATAGCTTAGCCATGCCCCGTCATCCCCCTTTCTATTCCCGATGCGCCGACTTTCTCCAGGAAGATCTGGTGAAGCGACGGCTGAACGATCTCGAATCTGTTTATCGTGGTTCCCGTGGCGACGATTCGATGAAGCAGCGCCTGCGGGTCCGCCCCTTTGGCGAGCTCGATGTCGAAGTAGAGATTGTGATCATCGACGCGGTCGACCAGCTCGCGGTCGCCCAGCACGGCCATCAAGGCGGTTGACGGAGCCTCGCCGAGCCCAAGCGCAAGATTCCGTGTGCCGTGTGAATGCTTGATCTCCCTGATCGTTCCGTCCAGCACCTTCGTTCCCTGCGCGATGATACAGACCGAGTCACACAGCCTTTCGGCGTTGTCCATCAGGTGGGTGCTGAAGATGATCGTCTTGCCGCGCTGCTTCAGCTCGACGATGGTGTCCTTGAGCGCCTGCGCGTTGATGGGATCGAGGCCGCTGAACGGCTCATCGAGGATGACGAGGTCGGGGTCGTGAAGCAGCGTCCCGATGAACTGCACCTTCTGCTGCATTCCTCGCGAAAGCTCGTCGATCTTCGCCAGGCCCCAGTCCTTGTCCGCCGTTTTCAGATCGAAGCGTTCGAGCCATTCGGTGATCTTCCGGTCGGCAACATCTCCCTTCATGCCCTTGAGCTCGGCGAGGAACCTCAGCACGCGCCGCACCTGCATCTTGCGATAGAGACCGCGCTCTTCCGGGAGATAACCAATACGGTCGGTGATGGCTGGATCATTAGCCGGCCTGCCGAGGATGTTGATGGTGCCTTCGTCAGGAGCGATGATGTTGAGAATCATTCGGATCGTCGTGGTCTTGCCGGCTCCGTTCGGGCCGAGCAGACCGTAGACCGCTCCTCGCGGAACGCGCAGTGTCAGGTCGCGAACCGCCACATGAGCAGCGTAGCGCTTCACGACGTTGTCGATCTGTATTGTGTAATCAGACATGTAGTGGGAGTTGTACCAGAGGCGTACAATATAGACGTGACGCTACCCGCACGCGGATGACATCCCCCCTGCCCGACGCGGCGCTTTCAACTTCAAGCGCGCGACCGAAAATCCGATTCGACAGGAACGAGCTTGCGGGAGCCTTCGGCGACATCGGCACTGACCTGCCGCTGATCATCGGGATGATACTCGCTACCGGCATGCACAGTCCGAGCGTGCTGGTGATGTTCGGGCTGATGCAGTACCTGACCGCGCTGAGCTACGGCATGCCGATGCCGGTGCAGCCGCTGAAAGCAGTCGCGGTGATCGTCATCACGCAAAAAGTCGCGCCGGAAGTGCTCTATGGCGGTGGACTGGCCATCGGAGTGGTGATGCTGGCGCTCACCGTTACCGGTGCAATCGGGTGGCTCACGCGGGTCGTTCCTCGTGCGGTAGTACGAGGATTACAACTGGGGCTTGGAATTCAGCTTGCCCTGCTCGCACTTCGCGACTACGTGCAATCCGATGGACCTCGCGGTTACGCGCTCGCCGCCGTGGCGTTCTGCATCATCATCGCGCTGCTTGGCAGCCGCCGCGTTCCTCCGGCTTTGATCGTCATCGGGCTGGGAGTCGTCTATGCGCTGACGTTCAGTCTCAGCCAGGCGCAGCTGGCCGGCAGCGCAGGACTCTCACTGCCACAGTTTCATCGAGTGAGCATGAGCGACGTCATAGCCGGGTTCGTGCTTCTCACGATTCCACAGATCCCCCTGTCACTCGGCAACTCGGTGCTGGCGACACGCCAGGCGGCCGAGGATCTGTTTCCTGAGAAGAAAATCGGGGTCCGGAAGCTGAGCCTGACATACGCCGCGATGAATCTCGTGAATCCATGGTTGGGTGGCGTGCCGACGTGTCATGGATCGGGTGGTCTAGTCGGGCACTATACGTTTGGCGCGCGCACCGGCGGATCGATCATCATCTACGGGACATTGTTTCTTGTCCTCGGGCTGTTCTTCGCAAATGGCTTCGAGCAGGTGGTAAGAATCTTTCCGCTGCCGATGCTCGGCGTGCTGCTACTGTTCGAGGGCGTGGCTCTAGTGCAGCTGGTAGCGCGGGACGCTCTCGACCGTGACGAGTTCCTTGTGGCGATTCTTGTAGGGGTGATTGCCAACGGGCTGCCGTATGGCTATGCGGCCGCATTGGTGCTGGGAAGTCTGGCGCACTACGTCATGATTGCAATGCGAAACTCAGCTGGTCGATAAATCGCCGCCACGGGTGCTAAGTGTGAGGGCGTGATCGAGTCGCCGAGACACTATTTTTCGAGAGTCCGCGCGCTCGATGTTTCCTTCGAACACCGCTCTTGCACCGAGTCAGGCATCTGCAAGCCTCCACAGAACTCGATCCGGCACTTCTCCAGGCTCTGGTAACCCTCGGCACTGCGGGCTTCTGCTGGTATCTCTTCGTGAGATACAGGCACCGGTACTTTCTGTGGTGGTCGGTTGCGTGGACGATGTACGTGCTCCGTGTCGGCGCCATCATCGCGTTTCTTGTCTCAGGCGCAGAATGGTGGCTGTTCACCCACCAGATCCTCACCGGCTGGACGGCCCTCGCACTACTCTGGGCCGCTCTGACGTTTTCGCGATCGGCTGAGTGGCGGCAGTGGTACGGCGCAGCGCTCGTCTTTCCGGTGGCATGGTCGTATATAGCGATTTATCAGCTCGAGAATTTCATGCTGGCCGCGGTGCCCGCAGTGCTGTTCCTCAGTGTAGCGACCTTCATCACGTCGCGGATCTTCCTGCAGCAGCATCGAGGAAGCGGCTCGCGCGGAGCCGCGATGCTCGCCGCTGTCCTCGGCGTGTGGGGTCTGCACCACCTGGACTATCCTTTACTCAGAGCACAGGGCGCGTGGAATCCATGGGGATACTACCTGGACATTCTCTTCGTGCTCGCCACTGGAATCGGCATCGTCATCCTCGGCCTTGAGGAGCTCGATCGCGCAAGCCGGATGGTTGCTGTGCGTACCTCTCAGCTGGAGCGACTCTCTACGCGGATCGTGCAGCAGCACGAAGAAGAAAGACGGCGTGTGTCGCTCGAGCTTCACGATCAAACGGCTCAGGTCTGGGCTGCCGTCAAAATGCAGCTTGGTTTGCTTCGGGAAGCGTCTCCGGCAAATCTGTCAGCGCGATTCGACCGCACGCTGGATCTCGTGGACACCGGTATTGAAAGCATTCGAAGTGTGACGACAAATCTTCGTCCGCCGCTCCTCGACGACCTGGGACTGGTCCCGGCCCTTCGTGCACTGGCCGAGGCGTTCGAGAACCAGTCGAATCTCCGGATCTCCGTTCACCTCCCCGCCGAGATGCCGGGTGTTGCACCTGATGCCGCGCTCGCGCTGTTCCGCGCAGCACAGGAAGCACTCTCTAACGTCGTTCGTCACTCTTCAGCTACATCCGCCGAGGTGCGTCTTTCAGCGCATCATGGAGAGCTGACGCTCACGGTGAGTGACAATGGCCGCGGGTTTCCGGATTCGGAGGCGTTAGCTGAAACGGCGCGGCCGTCACTCGGTCTTGCCGGAATGCGCGAGCGCATCAGCGCGGTCAGCGGTTCAGTAACCCTGACGACCGACGTCGGCGCGATGGTAACGGTGCGAATCCCTCTGAACAATGTCTCCTGAGAGTAAAGAGTGGTCCGCGGTGATTCGCGTACTCATCGTGGACGATCACGCCGTCGTACGCGAAGGAATTCGCCAGGTGCTGTCGGACCCTGGTGATTTCGAGGTTGTCGGCGAGGCATCTGGTGGAAAGGATGCTATCTCGCTCGTGGGTTCACTGCGACCGGATGTCGTGGTTCTGGATCTCTCGATGCCCGACATGAACGGGCTTGAGGTCGCCCGCAACATACGGTCGCTGGATCCGGCTCCATCAATCCTGATCTTGAGCATTCACGATCATTCCGAGTATGTCCGGCGGAGTATCGAGGCAGGAGCTCAGGGCTACCTGAGAAAGGATTCGTCTCCGCGCGAGCTGCGCAGTGCGATCCGCGCAGTTCATGAAGGCGGAACGTTCTTCGGCGCGCATGCGGCCCGTCACCTGATCGGCGGGGCAGGGCGCGGAAGTGTCGAACCTCAGGAGAAGGGTGACACACTCACGCGGCGCGAGCGTGGCGTCCTTGTCGAAATCGCTCGCGGCTTCACCAACAAGGAAATTGCCGCAACGCTCGGCGTAAGCGTGCGAACCGTGGAATCACATCGCGAATCGCTGCTCAGAAAGCTTGACGTGCGCGGCACGGCGGGCCTTACCCGGTTCGCGATCGCAGCGGGTCTCTTGCCACCTTAGAGACCGCAACTCCGTAGAAAGAGACCGGAACTCCGTAGAAATACGGGGCGACGCACCGCAGTAAAGCGGATGTTCCGCGCAACTCGGGAGGGTGAGTTTGGACTGCCGCTCATTTGGCGGCATCAACCAGCCTAACTCCCGGAACGATGCAAAGAGTCCTCATCATCTGTCTTGCGATATGCGCGGCATCGACTGCTTTTGCGCAGGCGCCCGATACAGCCCGGCGTCCGGCTTCTCTCGACACGGTCTTCGTCACTGCTACGCGAACCGAACGCGGGGTTTTCGATGTTCCGCAGCCGGTAACCGTACTTGATTCACGCCTGTTTCGTGAGCGGCTTCCGAACGGCGTAGCCGACCTCTTCCGGGATTTTCCGGGGCTCGACGCCAGCGGCGTCGGACCAAATCAGAGGAGACCGGAAATTCGCG
>JALYOO010000212.1 GCA_030856845.1 Gemmatimonadota bacterium | reverse complement strand
GGCTGTAGCTTCGCCCGGGTTGAGGAGCCACCACGTCAATGCCGCCACCAACACGCCGCCAACCAAACCGGCTGGTATGAACCAGGCACGGTGGCCGCGTTGTGGTTCAGCACGGGTTGGTAGGACGGGCGGAGTTGAAGTTGTCGCGCCGCTGGTAGCGACGTTATCGATTGCGGCAAGAATCTCCCTCGCGCTCTGCGGGCGGTCCGCAGGGTGTTTCTCTAAGCATCGCATAACAAGAGCGGCGAGCGCTGCGGGTGTGTTAGCCCTCCGTCGCTCAATCGGCTCGGGTTTCTCGATCGCGTGCGCGGCCAGCGTCGCCTGTTGCGAGCGCTCGCTGAATAACCGTTGTCCGGTGAGCATCTCGTACGCGACGACACCGAACGCGTAGATATCAGCGCGATGATCGGTGGCCGGATCGCCCATTGCCTGCTCCGGCGCCATGTAGGAGGGAGTGCCAAGCGCGATACCCACGGAGGTGAGTCCGCCACTTTCGGAAGCCGCAGCCGAAAGAGCTTTTGCGACACCGAAGTCCGTTACCAGCGCGTGATAATCGGTTACCAGGATATTTTCTGGTTTGATATCGCGGTGCACGATACCATGCTCGTGCGCGTAGCTCAGAGCTTCGGCGATGTCGCGCATCAGCCGCACTGCTTCGGAAATCGGCAGGGCGCCTCGTGAGGTCAGGATCGCGCGAAGCGATGCTCCCTCGACCAGCGGCATCGTGTAATACGGCAGCCTATCGGTCACTCCAGCCGAAAGGAGTGGGACGATATAGGCGTGTTGCAGTTTCGCGGCAACCTGAATCTCACGGCGAAATCGCTCGGCGTTGACGCCGGCGGTGAGCTCGGGTTCGAGAACCTTCACGACAACGCTCCGATCGAGCGAAATGTCCGTGGCTGAGAATACGCGTGACATTCCGCCGCCACCGATCTCTCGGTCGATGGTGTAGCTGCCGCCAAGAGTCAGTTGAAGCTTTTCGCGCAGATCTATTAGTGTGATCCCGGTGGGTCCAATGCGTAGATACGATATGGCCAGTGGCGGCGATCCGCCAACTTGCTAAGCGAAATGCTCCGTCATCTGTGCTCGTAGCCGCAGCCTTAATCGGAGCTCGTGACGTTCTCCCTGAAAAGGCGAGCAGCTCAAAACTGGAGCAGGTTCGCTTCGGCAATACGCCACCAGCCATGGCAGGAGGACGATGAAGCGGTCAAGATCAGGCGTCTGCTCCTGCGGATCGGATTGACTCCAGTCGCGTGGCTCACGAATCCGTCAACGGTTATGCCGGCGAGCTTCGGGGATGGGCGAGCGGCCCGAACCGCGGCGGTGCCCGCCACCGCGGTTCGAATCAATTCCTTGAATGCACCCTCGTTGAGCTTCTCCCCGTCGCGAGTGTCGATCGCTCGGCGCGTGTTCCCCTCGAGACTGGAGTTGAACAACTTCCTGGCATCCTTAAGTGAGGCGCCCCGCGCGACGAGCTCGACTAGTCAATCACGAGACGCTGTTGCAAGCATCCCGCCCCTATCGCACACAACCTAGCCGCCCGCGATGGTCAATGTGATGTACCTCACCCAGACGGAAACGATGCGGCTCAATCGCGATTTCAGCGCCGCTGCACCGGCGGGGTCGAGCGTGGCGTAGGGGTCGCTCGCCAACCGGGCCTTCGAAGCGGCGTCGGCGCGTGCAGTGTCGAGGGACATCGGACCGTCGATCTTCCCCTGAAAATCCAGCGTTTGCAGCAGCTCGTGCAGGTGTTGCCTCACTACCCCATATCGCTCCGCCGACAATCCGCTCATCGGAGCGGCCTGGTTCATGGTGTTCTGCTCGAACGCCGCCTGTATCGCCTCTCCGCGCGTCTTCGGATCGGTGGCCTTGCTGGCCCGATCTTTTGCCGCACGCACCAGCTCGATCTCTCGTGCGAGTCCCTTCTCAAATCCATCGAGATCGGCGGCGGTGAGCGTCAGCGGAGCCGACGGTGTGACAGTGAGCGGCACCGACATGGCGGTCGAATCGCCCTGGTCCACAACCGTTGTTCCGCCAGGGTCGGCGCCGCTCGCGGCCTGCGAATCTGCAGAATCATCGCCGCCACACGCCATGATGAGAAACACACCGACACCGAGTACGCCTGCGAATCGATTAGAACGAGGCTCCATTAGAACTCCATTTATCTTTGTTGTCTGTTTCACCCGTTTCTCATCCGATCCATCCGCCCAATCCGTATCTCCAACGTCGTTGGAGCTGCTCAACGCATCGGTCCGGAAACGCGGATCACCTTTATCTGCTCGAGCGCGCGCAAGTACTCCAATACGGCATCGAGCGGGACAGGCCCATAGATGGCGGATGCATCGTTGCGGATGTCTGCCACTGTCCTGCGTCCATCCACGAGGTTCAGCACTTCGTACGCATACTCGCCGCCGCTGCCCCGCAATCCCGTGTATCTGAGCAGCTTCAGATTCGATGCACGAGTGGAGCCAAGGTGCCCGGCGAGATAATCGTATCCGAAACCGGACATCGGGCCAAGCGGTTTCGCGTTTCGCGCGAACACGATCGAACCTTCTCCTGAAGCAGGCGCTGGGTCGCCACCTTTCCCGATCAACATTTCAATCGCGGAGAGAAAACGCTCGCTTCCCAGCCTCTGTCTCTGGGTTCGCGGCGCGAGCGCGTCTATCGAAGTGAGAAGGCTTCGCTCGTATGCGTGATGGAAGCGTCGCGCGTTCGCTGCGTCGGCCTCCTGGATTCCGCTCGTCCGCTCGAGCGTCCGTGCAGCGCGATGCAATGCACCTGCTTCGACGACGCGCTGTACCTCATCGACATCCCGCGCACCCATCGCCGCGAGGAAGTACCCGCTCGCCGCCCCGATGAAAGCGGCACGCTTCAGCTTGGTGGGGTCCACCATCGCGGGTGTGTCGCCGGTGGTGTGAATGTATCTGTCGGGCCAGTCGTGGAGATAAATCGCCGGAATTCGCCACGACCCTTCGGTGTAGACCTGGTGATCGCTTCCCATCTCGAATTCGTCGAGAGCGGCGAGCAGCGGTTCGCGCCCTCCTTCAGCTGCGACGAGTGGATACGGAGCCGATCCGGATGAGGCGAACTGCGCAGACTGGTCGTTGACGAACGCTCCGAAAGCCTCGCCGACATCATAGACGAAGGATGGCAGGCTTGCCGGCCCGCGACTGACATGGAAGATCGCTTTCGTCTCAGGCCCGCCTCCTACCATGTCCATATGCACCACGGCGCGCACGCGCTTCGCCCAGTCGGCGCGTGCGTTGAGGATAGCGATTGTGCCTTCGATTTCCGGGGGCCACACGAACCTGATCGTCCGCGCGGGGCGTGGAATCCGTTTTTCGGCGATCAGCTTCGCCAGCGTTCGCCCGGTTTCGAGGATTGCGGCGCACCCGCTGGCGTTGTCGTTCGCTCCGGGTCGGGGGTGATCGAGATGACACGAGAAGACGAT
>JALYOO010000194.1 GCA_030856845.1 Gemmatimonadota bacterium | reverse complement strand
CCCCGATCCCTGCCCCATGTGACACCCCGCATTAGACGATAAGAAGAATGATCAATCGCCAAACATGATGCAGGGACCGTTTGAGACTGCCGGGTGAAAAATGGGACTATGTCGTGTTGCAGCAGGGACCCACCTCGACACAGCTGAACAGGGACACGCTGGTGATTGCGGCGAAGCTGCTTGATCCACACATACGCGGAGCGGGAGGCCGAAGCGCTTCTCTCATGACGTGGCCTGCGTCCGATCAGCGATCGCTTTTCCCGGCTGTACGCCTATCGTCGCAGCTGGCCGCGCAGTCCGTCGGTGGTCTATTCGTTCCTGCGGGCGAAGCGTGGAGCCGCGCACTCGCCGCGGACCCGCAACTTCCCCTGTACGGAGCCGACGGCTTTCACCCCGGTGAGCTGGGAACTTATCTGGCCGCGCTCGTCCTCTATGAAAGAATCACGGGAAAGGATGCCCGGAGTCTTCCGGCCCGTGCCATCGCCGGGGGTCGCACTCTCAATGTCGAGGAGACCACGGTGCGGCTACTACAGCGGATAGCTCACGAGACCTCGGAACAGTTTCCCAGGTAACGGAAAAGCAACCGGCATACGGCGAGCTAACAATCCTCCGGCTGGTTCCTTCCTCATGGTGTGAATCGCGGCTGACCACCATCTTTGCGGAGCAGTGGGCACTCTCCACCCGCCCGCCTCGCCTGTCAACACTCGTGAGCTACGCGACCGCATGGATTCACGCTTCTGGCTTGCCAACTACGATAGTGACGTCCCGCGAAGCCTCGAGCCGTATCCCGAACGGACACTCCTCGACTACGTGTCCGAAAGCGCGCGCGACTATCCTCGCCGGCCAGCACTTCTCTTCAAGAAGCGGGCGGTAAGCTACAGCGAGCTCGAGCGCCACAGCACTTCGTTCGCGGCCGGACTCGAGTCACTCGGAGTGAAGAAAGGTGACCGGGTAGCGCTTTGTCTTCCCAATTGTCCGCAGTTCATGGTCGCCGAGCTCGGAGCGTGGAAGGCGGGCGCCATCGTGTGTCCGCTGAATCCGACGTACAGTCCGCGGGAGATGGAGGAGGCGCTCTCCACGACGGGCGCTCGTGTGGCGGTCGTGCTCAGCCGCTATTACGAAAAGATCAAGCAGATT
The DNA here is from genome assembly GCA_030856845.1 of Gemmatimonadota bacterium. Lineage (GTDB taxonomy): Bacteria > Gemmatimonadota > Gemmatimonadetes > Gemmatimonadales > Gemmatimonadaceae > UBA4720. The sequence goes on along the minus strand of JALYOO010000194.1, from coordinate 12,091 downwards.
CAATCGCGGACTTCCGTGGAGAGGGTGATCTCCACGAACATCAAGGACTACCTCCCCTTTCGCCTGCGTATCGCCTATACGCTCCTCAAGGAAAAGAAGGAGGGCGACCGGGTGAAGCTGCGCGACGATGACGTGCAATTCAGCAGGCTCATGTTACGCCACCGGTTGTCCTCTGATCAGCCACGCCGGATTTCTCCCAACGACGTCGCAGTGATCCTGATGAGCGGTGGAACGACTGGAACGCCAAAGGGGGTAGCCGGAAATCATCGAGGGATGGTGGTGGCGGGATTGCAACTGCAGGCGTGGCTCAAGCCGGCGATCGACGAGTGGACCGACATCATCATGCTCCCCCTTCCGCTGTTTCACACCTACGGCAACACTGGAGTGCAGAGTCTTGCGCTCATCAATCACAATCCGGTTTCCCTCATCCCGAACCCGCGCGAGCTGCGCGACGTGCTGGACGAGATCAACCAGGTGAGGCCAGCGTTTATCTGCGCGGTGCCGACGCTCCTCAATGGAATCATGAATCACTCGATGGCGCGACAAGGCAAGGTCGATTTCAGCTCCATCAAGCTCTGTTTCTCCGGTGCGGCAGCGTTGATGGCGGAGACCCGCAAGCGGTTCGAGGAGTTGACGGGTGGGGTCGTGATCGAGGGCTATTCGCTGACTGAAGCGCAGATGGCGGTTGTCGCCAACCCTGTGCGCGGCGAAAAGAAAACGGGGTCGGTGGGAATGCCGCTACCCGATGTGGAGGTACGCGTGCTCGATTCGGATGACGGCCACACCCCTGTGCGGCGCGGCGAAGTTGGAGAGATAGTCCTGCAGGCACCGCAGCTGATGCAGGGTTACTGGGAACGCCCCGATGAAACCAGTGACATGCTGCGAACGGGCGAAGACGGCGAGCGGCTCCTGTACACCGGCGACCTTGGCTACCTGGACGACGATGGATACCTGTTCATCGTGGATCGCAAGAAAGACCTGATAAAGACAAGCGGCTATCAGGTCTGGCCGCGCGAGATCGAGGAGGTGATCTCCGCGCACCCCGCTGTCGCCGAGGTGGGCGTCGCGGGGCTGCCCGACTCGATGCGCGGTGAGACTGTCAAAGCGTGGATCGTGCTTCGGCCGGGGATGAAAGCGACCCGTTCCGATATCAAACTCTATTGCCGTGATCATCTGGCGCCGTACAAGGTGCCTTCGACATTCGAATTTGTTGACGAGCTGCCGAAATCAGCGGCGGGGAAGGTGCTGCGCCGGGTGTTGCGTGAGCAGGAACAGCCGTCACCAGCCGCATGAACATCGACGCGTTGCCGATAAAACACCGAGACGTTTTGCTCTCGGTCGTGATGGCTGCGGGCATTTTCGCATGCGCTCCGCGGTCGCCTTCGACAGCTGAGGTCCTCCGTTCCATCCCCGGGATGCCGCTGCCATACGAGGCGGTGTCCCAGCTCGGCGACACGCTTCGCGCTTTCCCGCTGTCTACCGAGACGCGCACTCGCTACGAGGCGCAGCTCGCTTCTGCTCGGGCTGCATACGAGAGGGCGCCAGCGAACCCTGATTCCATCATCTGGCTCGCTCGGCGCCTGGCGTATCTGGGTCACATCCGCGAATCGATATCCGTGTACTCAGAGGGCATCGAGCGGCATCCGGAGAATCCCTGGTTCTACAGGCATCGCGGCCACCGTTACATCACCCTTCGCCGGTTCGATGACGCGATTCGCGATCTCGAGCGCGCGGCCGTCCTCGTCGGAGGAAAGCCGGACGAGGTAGAGCCGGACGGCCAGCCGAACGCGCGCAACATTCCGATAGGGACGCTGCATTCCAACATCGACTATCATCTCGCCCTCGCTTACTACCTGAAGGGTGACTACGAGCGCGCGCTTCCTATCTATCGCCGGGAGCTGACGAGCGCGGGCAACGACGACCGGCGTGTGTCCATTGCATACTGGTTGTACATGAGCCTTCGACGGCTTGGGCGGCATTCGGAAGCTGAACAGGTCGTGGCACCGATCACCCGGGCGCTAACCGTGATCGAGAACGAGGCCTATCTGCGGCTGCTTCTCATGTTCAAGGGAGCGTTGCCAGCCGATTCCGTGTTGCCTGCCACGGCGGACGGGCAGATGTCGGTGACCGATGCAACCGCTGCCTACGGTGTGGGCAACTGGCACCTGGTGAACGGTCGCCGGGAGGAAGCCGCCCGTATCTTCAGGCGAATAGTTGCGGCCGGACAGTGGGGCGCCTTCGGTTACATCGCGGCTGAGGCGGAGCTCGCCCGGTGGGCGGGGTGGCCGACAGCATCAAGAGCGCGCTCACGGAGCAAGGATGTCTCCGGATGGCGGTAGGCACAGCCAATCCGATCTTCTTTCCCACCCCGACGCATTTTCGCCGCTGGCTCGAGACTAATCACCATGCCTCGGTGGAGCAGTGGGTGGGCTTCTACAAAAAGGATTCGGGACGGCCGAGTATTACGTGGCAGGAGTCTGTCGACGAAGCGCTGTGCTTCGGTTGGATAGACGGCCTGCGTCGATCCCTCGACGAGTCCAGCTATGTCATTCGGTTCACGCCACGCAAGGCGACCAGTATCTGGAGTGCAGTCAACATCGGGCGTGTGGCGGCGCTGACCGCAGAAGGCAGAATGCGGCCTGCCGGCGTTCGAGCCTTCGAGAAGCGTAGCGACCGAAAGTCGGGCATCTATTCGTACGAGCAGCGCGACGCCGCGAAACTCGATCCGGCGGCCGAAAAGAAATTCAGGAAAGAGAAGAAGGCCTGGGAATTCTTTTCCTCGCGGCCGCCCGGGTACATGAAGCTCGCTGAATACTGGGTCATGACCGCAAAGAAGGAAGAGACGCGGGCAAGGCGGCTCGACACGCTGATCGAGCACTCGAAGAACGGCCTCACGGTGCCGCAGTTCACCCCGTCCACAGCGGCGAAGCCGAAGCGCTAGCTCTCAGCGGCTCCGATTGCGCATTATGAGCCATGGTTACTTACGAGATTACGGCGCACCTCGACGAGCGACTGTGGCCGTCATACGAGGCGTACATGCGCGATCGCCACATACCTGACCTGCTGGCGACGGGCTGCTTTCATTCGGCGAGCTTCGCGCGGGGAGCGCCCGGCGACTATTTGATCCGATACCAGGCGCCCGACCGATCGAGTCTCGACAGGTACCTAGCCGAACACGCTGAGGACCTGCGCGCTCATTTCGCCGCGCATTTCCCCGATGGTGTCGAATTGTCCCGAAGGGTATGGGACGAGCTGGAGATCTGGCCCTGACCGGGGACTGAGATGCCGATTCGAGTAGTACGACTTGGCACTGCACGCGTAACAGGCGAAGGCCCCCGGCTGGGAACGGTTCGCCGACCGCCGCGTGGCGTCAAGAAAGAGGACTTCGCGAGCCGCGACTACTACGATGTGTGGGTTCCAGACCTGGCTCCCAGCGCGCCGCTTGTCTCGTGGGCTCTGTCCGAGCCTTACACCCCGGATCGCTGGGAGAAATACTCGCAGAGCTACCGCCGCGAAATGCGGATGCCGCCCGCTCAGCGCCTGCTGGCGTTGCTCGCGGCGTTGTCGAGTGACACGAATTTTTCGATCGGGTGTTACTGCGACGATGAATCGCACTGTCATCGTTCCCTCCTGCGCGAGCTTCTGGCCGGCGCAGGAGCGACATTCGTGAGTGGGACTAACGAAGAGGGAGAGAAGAGACAGGGAGACCAGTGAGGGATACAACGATCTCAGACAAGGCGCGCCGTCACCTCGCCTCCGACAACTGGTCGGGAGTGCATCCGGAGGTGATCGCGGCTATCGCTGCGACAAACAACGGGCACCTCGAATCGTACGGGCACGACGAATACACGAAGTCGGTGATCGACCGGATGAAGGGAATGTTCGGCGGCAACGCGCAGATCTTCTTCGTCTTTACCGGCACGGGTGCGAACGTGCTCAGCCTTCAGTCGGTGGCCAGGTCGCACAACGGGGTCATCTGCTCGGAGACCGCGCATATCCATACGTCCGAATGCGGGGCGCCCGAGAAGCACATCGGGTGCAAGCTGTTAGCGCTTCCGGCGCCGGACGGGAAGATCGATAGCGACGGAATCGCCAGCCAGCTTCACAACATCGGCGACGACCATGCCGTACAGCCCAGCGCCATCTCGATATCACAGGCGACGGAGTACGGAACGATCTACACCCGAAACGAGATCGAAGTGCTATCCGCGTTTGCTCACTCTCACGGCCTCAAGGTTCATATGGACGGCGCACGGCTGGCCAATGCCGCTGCACACCTCGGCATTTCACTTCGCGAAATCACCGCCGACGCAGGCGTGGATGTCCTGTCGTTTGGCGGGACCAAGAACGGGCTCATCGCTGGCGAGGCCGTGGTGTTCTTCGACGCGGCACTCGCGCACGATTTTGTGTTTCGCCGGATGCAGGGAATGCAGCTCGCTTCAAAGATGCGATTCATCGCCGCGCAGTTTGACGCATTGATTAGCGGCGACCTCTGGCTGCGAAGCGCCGCGCATTCGAACGAAATGGCCGCGCGGCTCGGAAAGGGATTATCCGCGCTGCCGGGTGTGCGCTTAACGCAGAAAGTGCAGGCAAACGAAGTGTTCGCCGCACTCCCGCGGGAGCATATCGCCTCTCTTCAGAAACACTCCTACTTCCACGTCTGGAACGAGTCCACTTCGGAGGCGCGCTTCGTCACGTCCTTCGATACGACAGTGGAGGACGTAGATATGTTTGTTGCAGTCGCTCAGTCACTCGTTGGAGAGGCGTAGAGGTGGCCACGCAAGTTGCAGATGACGGATCTCGGTTGCCCTTCCGATCATACAATTTCACGCCAAAGGATCTCAGATGGACCTGAAGAATGCGAAAGCGCTCGTGACCGGAGGCAGCTCCGGTATTGGCTACGCGACAGCCCAGCTGTTGCGCGATCGCGGCGCGATGGTCGCCATTTGCGGCCGCAAGGCCGATGCGGTGGAGGAAGCATCGACGCAGCTCGGCGCGATCGGCATCGTCGCCGACGTGTCACGCGAAGAGGACGTGATCCGCATGGTCAAGCGCGTAATTGCGGAGCTAGGCGACTACAACTTGCTCGTGAATAACGCCGGCTTTGGTCACTGGTCGCCACTCGTCGACATAAAGGCCGACGATTTCCGGCGAGTGTGGGAGACAAACGTCCTTGGCGCAATGCTGGTGGCGCGGGAGTCAGCGAGGCATTTCGTGTCACGAAACACCGGTAACATCATCAACATCGCTTCCACAGCGGGCCAGCGCGGCTTTGCCGGCGGAACCACCTACGTCTCCACCAAGTTCGCGGTCAGTGGACTGACCGAATGCTGGCGCGCCGAGCTGAGGAAGAACAACATCCGCGTAATGCAGGTGAATCCGAGCGAGGTGCAGACGAACTTCGGCGTCACATCCGGGTGGGGTGAACGAAGCGAGAACTCAACCAAACTTCAGAGTGAGGACATCGCGCACACGATCTGCTCGATGCTCGAGCTCTCCGACAGGGGCTTCGTTACCGATGCAACAGTGTGGGGCACGAACCCGAAGGACTGAATTTCAGTCGGCGGATTTCCGGATCTTTAGCCGCGGCCGGTTGAGCCCGGGGTAGCTGCGCGTAACGACCTCATACCCACTGCCGGCGATGGACGAGACCGACAGCCCAGCGAGCCAGCCCGCGGCGACATCGGTCGTCCAGTGTCTGTCGAGGAGAATGCGATCGATCCCGGTGAGACCGGCGAGCAGGAGGGCGCTGCCTCCGATGACGCGCGGATCGAGCTTCGATTCGCGCGACAACACGTATGACGCAGTCAGGATCAGCGCCGAGGTTCGCAGGGCGTGTCCGCTGGGGAAGCTCGGATTGAGTGGATCTCGCCTGCCGGGTGGAGGAGTCCGGTGCGGAAGCACGAGCTCGAACAGGTGTGACAGCCCGCTCGCTGCGCACACCGCGCCGATCACCGCACCGGCCCCGCCCCGACTGCCTTTCGTCCACAATCCAGCGGCCACCGCCAGTCCCAGCGGAATGATGCCGGCGTCCTTTCCAGCGTAACCCAGGAGCGTCGCCGCTCTCTTGCCGGGACCGCGCAGCCGGGGAATCCTCCGCTGCCGCTGATAGTCGCTGAAGAAATTCCGGTTGTGATCGACACGCCACGTCAGGATGGCAAAGGCTCCCGCCGCCGCGATCGCAATTCCAGCGAGTGGATACTCGGGATGAGGGGGGCGCGAACGCGATTTAGTCTTCGTCCCCGGCGTACCGTTTGAGTTCGACATGCGATCGGGACAGGCGAATTCCGGGCCGCTGCGCGAAGCGGAGGTTCAGCTTACGGGCAACAACCCCGCGAACCGGCGGCGGGCAGCGCCAACGATCACGTCGACCGCACCGTCGATCCCGAGCCATTCCGTGTTCACGGAGAGATGATAATTCTCGTGCGCTCGCCAGGCACGGCTCCAGTGGCGCCGCACCCACTGCTCGCGTTGCTCGTTGATGTCGTCCACCAGCCCGGCGGCGTCCGTCTCGCTGGTGTTGTCCCGCTGCATCACGCGGGCGATCAGCGCCGGTCGCGAAGCGTAACAGAACACGTGGAGAGCATCGGTGCGCTCGGCGAGCATCGCCTGTGCGCCGCGTCCGACCACCACGATGGGTCCGCGCGCAATGGCCTCTTCGACGATGTGACGGGTGACCTCGACGAGCTGTTCGTCCGTCGGCGGGCGCTCAGCGGCTGCTATCGGAGTGAGCCACTCCTGGGAGCCGAGCGCCATTGCATCCACAAGCCGCTTGACGAGCGAGGGCACGCGCTCCTCGCGAGCGGCGACTTGCGAGGGAGCAATGCCAAGCCGGTCAGCCACTGCATCCACCACCGCGTTGTCGAGCAGCGACCAGCGCAGCTCCCGCGCGACTCTGGCGGCGACTTCCGATCCGCCGGAGCCGTAGAGCCGCGACACGGTGACTATCGACACTCAGTCCTGGTAGGGCCGTCTGCGCTTTTCTTCCACGGATCGGCCGTAGAGTCCCGCATCGGTGCGCGAGATCTTCCTTCTCGCGACGAGGGATTCCAGGATCAGCTCGCAGGCAGCGGCGACGACAGGAGTGTCGTCCATGTCGGCGAGAGCCGTCAGCTCGACGAGCGAGATCAGCGTCGGGACAGTGTGAAACCCCTCTACTACGGCATCCACCGCGACGTCGTCGCTCACCTGGAGCGCCCCGCCGCCATCGAACCACATGATGATCTCGTCGGCGTTGACGCCGCCGGTGCGCTCATGAAAGGTCGCGTCGGCAGCCCGCCTGATGAGCTCGCGCGCGATGTTGTGACCGCCGACCAGCTCTCCCTCGTACTCGAGTTCGATCTTGCCCGTAATGGCGGGTAGAGCAGCGTAAATGTCGCCGATGCGCGGCACAATCTCCCGCTCGCCGGTGAGCAGAGTCCTTCGCTCCGCGTTGGAGACGATGTTCTCCATCACCGTGATCGGCATTCGCTGTGACACACCGGATCGCTTGTCTATCCGCTTGTCCACCCGTGCCTCAAATGCAATGCGCTCGACCACTTCGGCGATGAAGTCTGGGACGCGAACTTCCCGGGTGCGGCGATCCGTCCACGCTTCCTGTTCCGTGATCGCCATTCCCATTTCGACCGACTCCGGATAGTGCGTAAGAATCTCGCTTCCTATTCGGTCCTTGAGAGGAGTGATGATCTTCCCTCGAGCTGTGTAGTCTTCCGGATTCGCAGTGAAGCACAGCAGCACATCGAGAGGCAGGCGAACGGGGTATCCTTTTATCTGGACGTCGCCTTCCTGCATGATGTTGAACAGACTCACCTGGACTTTGCCCGCGAGATCAGGCAGCTCGTTGAGGGAAAAAATCCCGCGATTGGCGCGGGGTAGCATCCCATAGTGGATCGTCAGCTCATCCGACAGAACGTGTCCTCCGCGGGCGGCCCTGATGGGATCCACGTCGCCGATGATGTCCGCCACCGTCACGTCGGGGGTGGCGAGCTTCTCCACGAAGCGGCTCTCGCGGTCGAGCCACTCTATTGGGGTGGCCTCTCCACATTCGTCGAGCAGATTTCGCGCATATTTGGAGATCGGGGCAAACGGATTGTCGTTTACCTCGCTTCCCGCCACTATCGGAATCGCGTCGTCGAGCAGCGTGGTGAGCGCCCTCAGTATCCGCGATTTCGCCTGGCCTCTCAATCCGAGCAGAATCATGTTATGGCGCGACAGCAGCGCGTTGATTATCTGGGGCATGACGGTGTCTTCGTAACCGACGACACCCTCGAATAGCGGACCGCTTTTGCCGATTCGAGCGAGAAGATTGGCTCTCAGCTCATCCTTGACGGAGCGAATGGCGCGCTCCGGCCGGCCCCACGGCGATCGCTTAAGGGCGCCAAATGTTTCGGGGAATTGCGACGACAATGTTTGCTCCGAACTACTGCGTTTATGAAGCCGGAAATCTAGCCGCGAGCACCTGCCGCTGACAGCGACAGCTACCGTCTCACCGGAGTGACGATACCTCGGAGAAGCTCGTCCTCACCAGCAGACTCAGGACTTGACACTCCTTAGGGATGGGGTAACTTTTTGGCCGCGCCAATAACGAGCATCGCGATCGCGTGCACGGACCGGCGTCTAATCACGTTGGCCCCCCTCTTGTGGAGATTTTGAAATGAAGCGCATCGCTCTCGTCGCCGCTGTTCTCGCCCTTGCCGCTTGCTCGCCCAAGGCGGATGACGCAGCCGTCATGGACACCGGCGCAGCAATGGCCCCCGCACCGGCAGCCATGGACACCGGCATGAGGATGATGGATTCGGCGATGATGAAGGACTCGGCGATGATGGCCGACACGGGCAAGATGAAGCGCTAGTCTCCATCATTGCGGTTTGAATCAGGCGCGGCTAACCAGTCGCGCCTTTTTCTTGTGCGGCGATCTGCATCGTGCAGTCGCCCCCATCCCACCTCGCATGCAGCGTCGTTCCGGGCGCGACCTCCCGCCGCACCATTGCCAGCGCCACTCCACCCTGGCGCGGAGAAATGGCAACGCTCCTCACGTCGCCGACCACATTCCCCGCGTGATCTATCAGCTGGGCGTTCGCGGGAGGAACCGTAGCACTCACGAAATGCAGGCGGCGCAGAAACCGGTTCACGTGCCCCCGAAAGTGCACGCGGGCAACGGTCTCCTGTCCCGTATAACAACCCTTCGTGTAAGAGATCGCGCCGAGTGAATCGAAGTTGGCCTCCTGCGGAATCGTCGAATCGTTGATGTCGATTCCCCACTCGGGGCGGCCCGCCTCGATGCGGGCGATGTCCCAGGCCCGCGGCGTCCCCGTGATCGCGCCCGCCGACAGCAGACCGTCGCGCAACACCATCTCACCCGCCCGCAGTCCGAATATCTCGTAGCCCTCCACTTCCACCTCGGCGACACGAACGACCATCACCCGAGTGTCGCCCTCGCCTCCCGACAAGTGTCCATAGGGGTGCAGACCCGCGAGAGCCGCTTCGTCGATACCGGTCGCCATACCCACCACGCGCCGCGCTTTCGGACCAAATACACCGATGTCGCGCGTCTCCGCCGACACATCCCGGTACGGCGCAACACGCGGATTGACGTACTTCGTGACGATTGCCCGCCAGTTCGCAGCGGCACGCGCCGATGTGTCAGTCAGAAATCCATCGTCGTCGGCGAACACGCGGATGTCCGCGGAGATCTTGCCCTTTGGAGTGAGAGCGGCGGCGTACAGACCATGCCCGGGCAAAAGCGCCAGAACGTCGTTCGTTACCAACCCCGTCAGCAGCTCGGCAGCCCTGCCTCCTCCGAAGCGAATGCGTACCCGGTCACTGCGATCGATGAGCAGTGCTCCCGAGCGCATGGCCGAGTATTCGCTTGCGTCCGACATACCTGCAATTAAATCCTGGGCCTGGGCGAAAGCTACTGTTCCGCCATGGCGTACGATGCATCCAGCAAATCCACCGGATGAATTGCGCGGGCCCGCGATCGGGAGCGCAATAATCCAGCGCCGATCTGCATCAGGCAGCCCGGATTCCCGGTGGCGACAAAGGGAGCTCCCGTGTCGGCGATGTTGGCGAGCTTGGGAATGAGCACCGCATCCGACGTCTCGGGCTCGATGAGGTTGTAGATGCCGGCGCTGCCGCAGCAGTGCTCCGAGTCCCGGAGCGGCACCAGCTCGAGGCCGGGAATGGCGGCCAGCACGGCCAGCGGCTCGTTAACCACCCGCTGCGCATGAACGAGGTGACACGGGGCGTCATAGGTGACGCGGAGTGGCATGGCCCCGCCAGGAACCGGGCCCGCGAGCGCCAACAGTTGGCTGACGTCGCGCACACGCCCACCGATCGCCTTCGCGCGTTCGCTCCACGCGGGGTCATCCTGCAGCAGATGGCCATACTCTTTCATGATCGCACCGCAGCCCGCGGCGTTGACGGCAATGACATCGGCATTGGACCGCTCGAAGGCCTCGATGTTCTTTCTTGCCAGCCTTCGCGCAGCCTCGAGATCGCCTGCGTGCGCGTGCAGCGCTCCGCAGCAGCCCTGGCGCGGTGCGTCCACGATGGCGTAGCCGTTGCGGCCGAGAACACGTTCCGTAGCTCGATTCGTTCCGGTGAACAGCCCTTCCATGACGCAGCCGAGGAGGACCGCTGCCGTACCTCTTTCACCGGAGGAGCGAACATCATACGGATCGCGCTCCAGCGGAGAGCCGGTCGATGCAAGCATCGCCATCGCGAAGCCCGTTCTCCCCTTAACGCGAGCGAGCAGAGTAGGTATCGGCGTCGCGGCCAGCAGGCGCGATGCGAACATCGCTGTCTTCAATAGAAGCCGGTGAGCGAAGACCCAAAGAATCAAGCGCGCAACGAATGGCGGCGGCTCCGCTTCGCGAAGGGTTGCGCGAGTGGCCTCGAGCAGCTGCCCATAGGGAACGCCCGACGGGCAAGCGGGCTCGCACGCGCGGCACCCAAGGCAGCGATCGATGTGGGCCCTGACGCTTTCGTCCTGAGGGGTGACTGTACCCTCCAGCAGCGAGCGCATCAGGAAGATCCGCCCGCGCGGACTCTCGTTCTCGTCCTCGAGCGTCAGATACGTCGGGCAAGCCTGAAGGCAGAAACCGCAGTGCACGCAGGCGTTGATGCCCGGTAGCGCCGCGGCGAGAGGACTGTCCGGCAGAGCGCAGGCGGGGACCGCATCCGCAGCCACAGGCTCCGTCACGATAATTCCCCCATAATCCCGGGATTGAGGATGTCGAGCGGATCGAACGCCCGCTTCACGCGCTGCGACAGCATGTCGGACACCACGCTCGGCGAAACCTGTTGCCAGAGCTCGGGTGGAAGCCGCTCGCAGACTATGGAGGAGCCTCGGTTCTCCAGAGCGATCCGCTTCAGCAGCTCGGCTGTTGCGCTCGCGGCGGGAACGATGCAGCGCACAACTCCCCCGCCGGCGCTGGCATGCATCATCGAGCCGTCGATGCGGGCAAGCGCTCGCTGCGTATTCGTCCAGAGCCCGGCAATCCGGCCAGGAAGTGCGGAGACTCGGAAAACTGCCGAACCTGCCGTGTCCGACGTTCTCAACCGGGTCCAAACCTGTCGGGGAACCGCGTGCAGACTTCCGATCCCCGACAGCGCATCTTTTTGCGCGTCCACGGCGGCGGCATTTCCGCCGAGCTCGACGACGATTGACGCACCCGAGCCAACTCCGCAGTGACGAGCGGTCGCCGCGTCGATCAGCTCAACGGCGTACGGCGTTGCTGCAGCGTTCAAGACACCGTCCAGCCTGGCAGCCAGCTGACGTTCATCGTTGATCGGAATTGAAAGCGTGGCGTTTGCCGTGGCGATTGAATACAACCGCAGAGTGGCTTCCGTGATGATCCCAAGCGTTCCCCATGATCCCGTAATCAGCCGCACGAGGTCGAACCCGGCGACATTCTTGACGACTCTCCCGCCGCCCTTCACGACACGACCGTCGCCTGTCACGAACTCGACGCCCAGCACGAGATCACGAACGGCGCCGAATCCGTGAGCCATCGGACCCGACGAGCCGGTGGCGATGGTGGCTCCGATGGTTCCTTCGCTGCTCCCGTGCGGGTCGAGCGGGAAATGC
>JALYOO010000185.1 GCA_030856845.1 Gemmatimonadota bacterium | reverse complement strand
AAACTCCCGTGGGTCGAGGCTCACCGGATACTCACAGAGGTCGCGGATGCGCTGGCCTGCGCGCACAGTCATCACGTCGTGCATCGCGACATCAAGCCCGCGAATATTCTCATCGAGGAAGAAACCGGACGCGCAGTACTCGCGGACTTCGGGATCTCGAAGATGTTCGGCGCGGGTGACAGCCTCACCGAATCGGGAGTCGCGATCGGCACGCCGCACTACATGTCGCCGGAGCAGACGATGGGGCTGCCGGACGTCGATGAACGAAGCGACATCTACTCATTGGGCGCCGTGGGATACACGATGGTCTGCGGCCGCGAGCCCTTCTCGGGCGACACACCGGTGGAGCTCATTTATTCGCGCCTTACCCGGGACCCGGCGCCAATCGAGTCCATCAATCCCGACGTCCCCGAAGCGCTCGCGTCGGTCATCATGAAATGTCTCGCTCGTGAGCGCGCCGAGAGGTGGCAGGGGGCGGCGAGTCTCAAGGAGGCGCTGTCGCAGGCAGGCGAGAAAGCGGACGATGGCCTGCCCGAGGGAATACGCGACCTTCCTAGCTTTGGACCGTATTCCTTCATCTGGGCAATCGCGTGGGCCGCGTTCGCCCTTCTTACGGCTCGGTCACCCGCTGAGCGCGCACTGCTCCTTCTCGTCGCGCTACTGGTACCGGTTGGGCTGGTGCTCCACCTCCGGATGGTAGAGGGCCAGACCATCGGCTTCGGTCAGATGCTGCGTGTCGCTGCCCGGCCGCCGGATTGGTGGGGAATGTACTGGCCGCGAAGTCTGCGGCGACGGTCGGATATCTGGCCAAGACTTCCTCTGCCCGCGCGACTCGTTCGCATCGCGTTGAGCGCGTTTTTTTTGATTGTACCTGGAGCCATCGTCGTGAGGCGGTGGTTCGAGTTCGGAGGAAAAGAGCTGGCGGACTCCGGGTTCTTTTTTGTGGAAACGGCGGTTGTCCTGGGGACAGCAATCACCATCGGCGCCTCCCTGGCCTGGATCAGGAGGAGGGGATTGTCCAGGGCCGAGACTCTCCGGCTCATGTTCGGTGCGACGACGCCTTCAACGGGATGGAACACGCCGGCCTTGTCCCGCGTTCTTTCTCCTGCGGCCGGGCCGGTGCGAATACCGGAAGCCGGCGATGCAGCGGATCACCGGCGCGCTATTCGGGAGTTGCTCCCGATGCTTCCCGAAGGGTTGACTGATATCAGGACTGTGGCCGCGGAGCTCGTGGACAGGGCAGTCCAGGCGATCGAGCGCGACCGCACCGAGCTCTCCAGCATCGAGCGGGAGGCCAGTCCCGCAGAAGCGGACCGCTTGAGGGGACGGCTCGCAATTCTCGGCGAAGCCGCGGCGCACGAAACCGGCGAGCGGGCGGAAATGCGCGTGCTGCTCCAGAATCAGCTGGAGCTCGTGAGACGGATGCGCGATCGATATGAGCTTTCGTCCAGTCAGCGGAAACGCCGGCTGGAGCTTCTGCGCGAGCTCTGGGTAGTTTTGTGTGCTTCGTGTACCGACAGCGCCGGCGAGGATGAATCGCGAAAAGTGTCGGACAAGGCGCGCGCGCTATGCGCACAATTGAGCGAGTCGCTGGATCAGAGTGGGTCAGTCGGCAATGCTCCGTTTCAAAAGAATTAACCGGGTGATCGAGGTAACTGCCGTCGACCATGCAGAACCAACTTGCGAAAGTTGTCCGCGGGCTGAAGCAGGCTGAGGCGCGCGTCGAGCAGCTCGCGAAGAACACCAGCGAAGAGCGATGGGCAGCTCGAAGCGATCCGTCGCGGTGGTCGGTCGCGGAATGCGTGGCCCACTTGAACCTCACGAGCGCGGGATACATTCCGCGGATGCGTCAGGCGATGGTCGAAGCGAGAAAGCTTGGCGCCGTGGACGGCGAAGCGAAATACAGACGCGATTTTGCGGGCTGGATGTTTTCCGTCATGGCGGGCCCGCTGCCGTCCGTGGCGGGAAAGCGTATCGGCCGCGTCAAGACGATGGCGGCCTTCGTTCCTGCCGGAAATCTTTCGCGGCAAACGATTCTCGCAGATTTCAAACGGGATCATGATCAACTTGTCGAAATGGCCCAGGCCGACGGCCTGCCGCTCGACAAAGTGTGGATACGCTCTCCCTTCGGCGGGCGCATCCGCTATAACTGTTATTCCGCATTCGTGATCGTGCCCCGACACGACGCCAGGCATCTGGATCAGGCCGAACTGGTGTGGAATGGCGAAGACACCTGATTCGCGCCTTGGCAAGGCGCAGCCTCCTGATGCATCGGAGGAGGAGCTGCGCAGCCTCCTCCGGGCGCGCAAGGCGAAGCGGCTGCGCGACGCGCGTTGCGAGATGCTTGATACAGTCGATCGGCTCCGATTCGAGGGTCGCAAAGCGGAGCTGGGTGAAGCACTCAGAGAGCTGGGGGAGCTTGAGCGGCGGCTTCCGGACACCGACGCTCCCCGACGCCACTACGAGGAGTCGGTTGCCGTGTTGCGCGATGCGGGCGATACGCTGAAGCTCGCTCATTCGATCCGGCATCTGGGCGACGTCCACTATGATGCAGGGCGCGTCGATCTGGCCGAACCGTGTTACCATGAGGCACTCTCGATCTATCGCGGCAACTCCGACGCCCGTCCGCTCGATCTCGCAAACGCAATCAGGAGCCTGGCCGTCCTCAAGGCTGACGCTGGCGAGATAGAAGACGCCAATCGTCTGTGGCGAGAGGCCTACCATCTTTACGTCGAAGTCAATGTCCTCACCGGAGTAACCGAAAGCGCAATCCGCATTGCATTGCTTGCGCGGACCCAGGGAGATTCCGAGAAGGCTCGCGAATGGGCAAGGCGCGGCAGCGTGGCAGCCGACGCTTCAGGTGATGGGGAGCGTGTCCGTCAGATCCGCGAGATCAGGGCGTCGATAGACACCTGATCACGAGTTCAGTCAGCTCTGATCCACCAGTCCTTCGATTCCCGGCCATCCGTCGCCGCTGTACCGCGCGATGGTCTGAAGGTAGTGCGCGCCGTCCGAGCCATGGCGCTCGCGCACAGCTGCTGCCCCGCGGATCACCGCTTCCTCACTCGCGTAAGGTGGCTCCATCGACTCAGCCATTTTTCCACCATCGTGTTCGACTCCGGCGGCGTCGAGGAACGTAATCTGTACGGACG
>JALYOO010000161.1 GCA_030856845.1 Gemmatimonadota bacterium | reverse complement strand
ATCGAATAGTTACGAAGCCGTAAAGTTGATGTCACCTGTAGCGCCAGACGGTCGTCAAAATTGTGCTGGCGCTTATTATTGCACTGTCCATATTGCGGTATCCATACGGGAAACTTGTTTGTCGCTGGGGCGTAGAAGGAGAAGAGATGTTTTCCAATCCGGAGGTAGCAATGGAGTACCAGGGAGTACCCGTGACGCCTGACAAGGCGAGCGGAGCAGTCAGTCCGGAGGTTGGGCCCAACCTCGGAGCATGGTTCCATCGGGGATGGGCGGGCGCGACAAACTTCGGCGAGAAGGGGAACGACTTCGTCGGAGGAATCCTCGACAGATTTCGTGAAGCGGATGCATTGGGCTACGACAACGAAGGAGATCAGACCGAAAACTGACCTGTCAGAATGAAGCACCACCTGAGGGCCGTCCGCGATGGACGGCCCTTTGTTTTTCGTGAGGCGGTGCCGATCTTGGGATCGCAATGACGTCACATGTGCCGATCGCTGCGCGCTGCGCTCTGTTGATGATATTAGGTGCGTGCGGTGCGAGCTCCGCCGGCCCGCGGGAAGCAGCGGTTCCCCTGGTCATCGCGCACCGAGGCGCATCATATGACGCGCCCGAACATACGATTGCTGCCTACGACCTCGCGGTGGCCCTGCGCGTCGACTACATCGAGCAGGACCTGCACCGCACGAGTGACGGCGTACTCCTGGTGCTTCACGATGCGACCCTCGATCGAACCACCCGCGGAGCGCCCGGCAGCTGCACCGGACCGGTAAGGACTAACACGCTGGCGCAGATAAAGGCCTGCGACGCGGGCTCGTGGTTCAACGCCGCGAATCCTTCGCGGGCGCGCGCGCAGTACGCTCTGGAGCGGCCGGTCGCCTTGACCGAAGTGCTCGACAGGTTTGGCGCGAACACCCGATACTACATCGAGCTGAAGGATCCGGATCTCTATCCCGGGATCGAGGCCGACCTCATCGCTCTGCTTGATTCACGCGGGCTTCTTCTCCCCGTAGCGTCCGTTCATCCCCGTGTCCTGATACAGTCATTCTCGGAGGAGAGCCTGAAGCGCGTGCGTCAGCTCGCTCCTTCGGCACACCTCGTACGGTTATTGTCTGACACCTCGAGCGCCGGTGTTCGCGAAAAGCTGAATGGGGTTCAAGGTTACGCCAAGGGAATCGGTGTTCCGCGAGGAAGTGTAGATCGTGCGCTGATTGAGGCGGCACACGCCGCCTGCCTTGTCGTGCATCCTTACACGGTAGATGACCCCGCTGAGATGCGCGCACTGATCGATGTTGGAGTCGATGGGATCTTCACCAATCGGCCTGATCTGTTGCAGGGCATCGTGGCCGGAAGAAGCGTGAGGCGACCGGTGTGCTGAGAGAGCGGAGCTTCGCCTTCCGCGTCGGGGGGATTGCTGCAAGCGTGGCTATAGCAGCAGCCGCATCCCGGGCAGCGGCTCAGCCGAGTGGTGTGATTCACGTCGACACGGTGGACGCACCGTCACTTCGGAGAAATCTGCTCGGCGATCCCGATCGGCGCGCTGCGTCTGTGTATCTGCCACCCGGCTATTCAAAACGCCCGTACCGGCGCTATCCCGTGCTCTACCTGCTGCACGGTTTCGCCGCCAACGATCGAGCGTTCATTCGTGGAGCCTATCAGAATCTCAATATCCGCGTCTCGATGGACAGCCTCGTCAACGCGGGAGCAGTCCACGAGATGATCATCGTGACCCCGAGCGCGCGGAACGCCTACGATGGAAGCTTCTACGCGAATTCGCCGGTGACGGGGCGCTGGGAAGATTTCGTAGTGCGCGACCTCGTGACGCACATGGATTCGAAGTACCGCACGATCCGCTCGCGAGGCGGTCGGGGCATTGCCGGTCATTCGATGGGAGGCTACGGTGCGCTTCGCATCGCGATGCGACACCCTTCAAGATTTTCCGCTGTCTACGCGCTCAGCGCGTACGGTCTGGGAATGGCGGACTCTCTCACCGAAGCAGACAAGCGGGCCTGGAGGTCGGCGCTCTTGGTGGCTCAACGATCGGAGTTTCTCGCGGCGGGCTTTCACGCGAACCTCTTGTTGGCGCAGGCGGCGCTGTATTCGCCGGACACCGCTCATGCGCCATTATACGTGAGGATACCTTACCGGCTGGACGGAGATTCACTCATTGCCGATGTGACTTTGCGCCAGAGATGGACCGCTGCTACGCCACTGGCGATGGTGAACAAACACGCGCCAGCTTTGCGCCGGCTCAAGGTCGGCTTCGATGCAGGCGACGCGGATGGATTTCCCGACATTCCGCGAAACGCCCGCGCGCTCGACTCGCTACTGACGACGTTGCGCATACGGCACGACTTCGAGATCTACTCCGGTACACATGGAAGCCGCATCCGGCAAAGGCTCGAGCAGAAGGTGCTGCCTTTCTTTTCTCGCCATTTCGCGCGGAGGATGCGCTAGCGCAGTTTTTCCGGCCGGCGATCCTTGTCGATCGACTGACCAATCCGCGTGATTATTTCCGGAATCGCTTCGACATCGCCGGCATCTGTCCGAAAATTCACGATACAGGCGCGCATCAGATATCGTCCGTCGATGACCGCGTTGGATAGATACGCTTCGCCGCCGTCCATCATCGCGGTCAGCAATGCTTCGTTCAACTCATTCAGATACGCAAAAACCTCATGCTCGGTCGATCGCGCGCCAAGGTCCCCCGGTACGTAGGCGAGAGTGACGATGCTGAGGCTGCACGTCACGGCTTCGATTTCGGGGTGCGCGCCAGCCGCTTCGTAGAGGCGCCGCGCCAACGAGATGTCGTCGGCGATCATGCGAAGCGCGCCGTCGCGCCCAACCTGACGCATCCCCAGCCAAACCTTGAGTGCACGGAAGCCACGGGAGTTCTGCGGGCCCCATTCGTAGAAGTTGACCGGTTCTTCGCCATCTATCTCGCCGAAATGATAGTAGGTCGGGTGATAGGAGAACGCGTCAGGCAGCAAACGCCCGTCGCGTAGCAGGACACAGCCAGCCTCAAGCGGGGAGTACAGCCACTTGTGCGGGTCCACCGCGATTGAATCCGCGAATTCCAGAGCCGCCAGCTCCGATGGCGCGCCGGGCACCCGAGCGGCAGGCGCACCGTAGGCTCCGTCGACGTGAAACCACAGCTTCTCATCGCGGGATATCTCCGCGATTTCGCCCAGCGGATCGACCGCTCCTGTCGCGGTGGTGCCCGCGGTTCCGATGACGATGAAAGGCGTAAAGCCGGCAGCACGGTCGCGCGTTATCGTCTCTCGAAGGTCGTGCAGGTCCATCACCTGGCGGTCGTCGACCTTCACGAGATGAACCCCTTCACTTCCGAGGCCGATCATGTCTGCCGCCTTCTGCACCCACGTGTGCGCCTCGGCTGATGCGTAGATGACCGGACGCTGCCCATCTGCGGTCACTCCGCGTGCGCGGACGTTGCCTGGCAACTGGGCGGCCCGCGCGGCGATCAACGCGACGATGTTGGCCATGTTGCCACCGCTGACGAACAGCCCTCCGCATCCGGGCGGATATCCAACCAGCTCAGCGATCCATGCGATCGCCTGCCGCTCGATCTCCGTGGCTACAGGCGAAAGCGACCAGGCACCGACGTTGGGGTTTACCGCGGCCGCCAGCAGGTCAGCAAGGATCCCGAGCGGAGCGGGCGACGAAGTGATATAGCCGAAGAATCGCGGATGGCCGTTCAGTGTCGACTTCGACAAAAGCAGCTCAGTGACCTCACGCAGGAGAGTCGCTGGATCCGCTCCACCATCCGGCAATCCACCCGTCGGCAGCAGAGCCCGCGTCTCTGCCGGAGAAAGGCCAGGTGCTACGGGATGAGAGGCGATGTCCGACAGAAAATCGGCGACGTCGTCGATGAGTCTGTGACCTGCCTCGCGGAACTTGTCAGCCGGCAGGTCGATCGGTGCTGAGCGCATTGCGTAGGATGCCAAGTCGCGGTTGCTGGCACAAGCGCGGGCGTATCTCGGACAACGAGTTGCGAGCAACCGAGAAGGACGCAGATCCGGGATCACAGAAGCACAGTTGACAGTTGCGAGGCTAAATTTGGTTCCGTGCGTCAGTCGTCTCCTCACCCACCGGTTCGGGTCTTCAGAATGAAGCGGATCGCCCACACCCTGATCGCGATTTGCTGCGTTGCTGTCGCGGCAAAGGCACAAGTCCCCACGGATGCGGTATCCCCCCCGGCCGACCTGGACCGCTTCGTCACCGATGTGATGAAAGAGTTCAAGGTTCCGGGAGTCTCTCTCGCGGTCGTGAAGGACGGCAGGGTGATTGTCTCCAGGGGGTACGGAGTACGTGCACTCGGCGCTGCCGCAACAGTCGATGCGCGCACGCGATTCGGCATCGCCTCCAATACGAAAATTTTCACTGCCACCGCGCTCGCCCTCCTCGTCGAAGAGGGAAAGGTCGAGTGGGACGCGCCCGTCATCAGGTACCTGCCCGCATTTGCGATGTTCGACCCCTTTGTGACGAGAGAGATCACCATCCGGGATCTCCTCGTTCACCGCAGCGGACTGGGACTGGGCGCCGGCGATCTGCTATGGTGGCCCGAGTCGACCTACGACCGGAAGGAAATAGTGCGACGGCTCAGGTT
>JALYOO010000132.1 GCA_030856845.1 Gemmatimonadota bacterium | reverse complement strand
AGCGTGGGCGTACCGGCAGTACGATTCCACCGTCCGGACAAATACGGTCATCGGGCCGGGTGGCGATGCTGCCGTGTTGCGGGTTCGCGGCACGAACAAGGCGCTGGCGATGAAGACCGATTGCAATGGTCGGTACACCTATCTGCATCCGCGCACGGGCGGGCGAATCGCCGTCGCGGAGGCGGCACGCAATGTCGCGTGTACAGGAGCGCGGCCGATGGCGATCACGAACTGCCTCAACTTCGGGAATCCCCGCCGGCCTGAAGTTTACCACCAGCTGAAGGAAGCGATTGCCGGCATGGGCGAAGCATGCTCGGCATTGTCCACACCCGTGACCGGTGGGAACGTCTCGCTCTACAATGAGAGCCCGCGCGGAGCGGTGTATCCGACGCCGGTCGTGGGCATGATCGGGCTGATCGAATCGCTGGATCACATCACGCGGTCGACGTTTCAAAGTCCTGGAGACGCAATCGTTCTCCTGGGAGATTCGGCGGATGACCTGGGCGGAAGCGAATACCTCGCGACTGTGCACGGCCTGGTGGCGGGTACACCGCCCGACTGCGATTTGGAAAGGGAGCGAAATTCAATCGAAGCGCTGCTCGAGGCGATCCGAGAAGGCTGCGTCGCGTCTGCACACGACTGTAGTGACGGAGGTCTCGCCGTAGCGCTGGCCGAGTGCTGCATTGCGAATGTGTCGGCGCAAACGGGGGCGGAGATCGACTTTCGCGAGATACAGGGTGTATCGACGCGGGGTTTGTTGTTTGGAGAGTCGCAGGCGCGGTTCGTCGTGAGCTCGCAATCACCGCAAAGAGTGCTGGACATCGCCACCAGGCACGGCGTGACTGCGCGCAATATCGGTCGCGTGAGCGGTGAGAGGGACGGATTTCGATTGACAACGAACGACGCATTCATCGATGTCGATCTGGGCACGCTGTCCACAGCTTATCACGACTCCATACCTCAACTGATGTCGGAGACGCCTGGCGCAGTAGCCGTGGCTGAAACCTCGCTCGTGAGCGCGTAGCATGTGCGGCATTTTCGGGATCCATGGCAATGCCGATGCAGCGTCACTATCGCATCTCGGACTTTATTCGCTTCAGCACCGCGGCCAGGAGTCCGCGGGCATCGTAGCGACGGGTACCGACGGCGTCGCGCGAGCGGCGAAGAGCATGGGTCTCATTTCCGAAGGTCTTACTCTTTCCGACCTGTCCACCGTCGTCGGCGATGTCGCGATCGGCCATACGCGGTACAGCACCGCTGGATCGTCGACAATCGAGAACGCACAGCCGGTGCTCGTTCGCTTTCGCGACGGGCACATTTCCCTGGCGCACAACGGCAATCTCATCAACGCCACCGAGCTGCGCCGCGAGCTGGAGAATGCGGGGTCGATCTTCAGCTCGACGATGGACTCGGAAGTGCTCGTGCACCGCATCGCGAAATCTTCGTCGCCAAAGCCTGAGGGAAAACTGGCGGATGCACTCCAGAATGTCGAAGGCGCTTATTCGCTCGTCGTTACGATCGGGCGCACGCTGCTGGCGGCACGCGATCCGCGCGGCTGGCGGCCGCTGGTGATTGGCCGACTCGGCGATGCGTGGGTGTTTGCGTCGGAGACGTGCGCTCTCGACATCGTTGGAGCAGTCTCTGTTCGCGAGGTGGCACCGGGTGAGATAGTCGCGGTCGATGACGAGGGCATTCGCTCGATCTTTCCCCTGCCCCGCCACGAAGCACGGCAGTGCGTGTTCGAGTATGTGTACTTCGCCCGGCCTGACAGCCGCGTGTTCGGTGGGTCGGTGGACCGGGCACGCCGGGAGCTGGGCCGGTGTCTCGCACGGGAGTGCCCGGCGCCGAATGCCGATCTCGTCTTCAGCGTTCCAGACTCGTCGAACTCTGCGGCACTCGGGTTCGCGGAGGAATCGAAGTTGCCGTTTGAGCTCGCGCTCATTCGCAATCACTACGTGGGCCGGACCTTTCTCCAGCCTACGCAGGCGGGTCGCGACGCCAAGGTGAAAGTAAAGTACAATGCCGTTCGCGAAGTACTGGATGGCAAGAGAGTGGTAATGGTGGACGACTCGATCGTGCGAGGAACGACGACGCGCGGGCTGGTGGCAATGGTGCGTGCCGCGGGCGCGCGCGAAGTTCACATGCGCGTCAGCTCGTCGCCGATAACCGGCCCGTGCTACTACGGAATCGACACGCCGAATCGCGAGGAGCTGATCGCCGCAAACATGTCGGTAGATG
>JALYOO010000115.1 GCA_030856845.1 Gemmatimonadota bacterium | reverse complement strand
GAGACTCACCATACGACGAGCAACGAGCATTGGCTTCTCCATTAGTCGAAACCGAAAAGCAGCTGGATCCGGCTGAGCTGGAGGTCACTCGCATCCGCGCTCTGCGCGGCCCCAACTACTGGCGCCTGGCACCCGTCATTGCCTGCGACGTCCGACTCGGTGCCCTCGAAAAAATCACGTCATCCGAGATTCCCGGCTTCACCGACCGCCTGACCGCCGCCATCCCGACTCTTGCGTCGCACAGGTGCACTCGTGGCAAGCCCGGCGGTTTCGTCGAACGGTTGAACGAAGGAACCCACCTTCCGCACATACTGGAGCACGTCGCGCTCGAACTACAATCGCTCATCGAGAACGATGTCTCCTTTGGCCGCGTCGTCCCTTCTGGTGACGAGGGAGTCTGGTGGCTCATTGTCGAGTACCAGGAAGAGCAGGTAGGCCTCCGGGCAATGAAGGACGCCGTGAGGATCGTGCGCGCCTGCATCTCCGGCGATTCGTTCGACACCGACGAGATAGTGTCTGACCTGCGCTCACTGTTCGAGTCGTCGCGTCTCGGACCCTCGACCAGCGCCATCGTCGAGGAAGCGCGCCGACGCGGGATACCGGTGCGGCGTCTCAACAACTACTCCCTCGTTCAGCTCGGACTCGGCCGCAACCTTCACCGGATCCAGGCAACGCTCACCGACATGACGAGTGCCATCGGCGTCGAGATCGCGCAGGACAAGGACGACACCAAGCGCGTGCTGGAGAACATCGGACTGCCGGTTCCCAAGGGTGACGTCGCCCGTACGGTCGAGGGCGCGCTCGGGATCGCGAATGAGATCGGGTATCCCGTCATCCTCAAGCCGCTGGCGGCAAATCACGGACGGGGGATCTCGGGTCGCATCGCCGACGCCGACGCGCTTCGTGCCGGGTGGGAGCGGTCGTCAGCCTACGGGCAGCGTATCGTCGTCGAACAGTTTGCCGAGGGTCGCGATCACCGCGTGCTGATCGTGGATGGCAGGCTGGTCGCCGCGGCCGAGCGTGTTCCAGCGCACGTCGTGGGCGATGGGAAGCGATCGGTGCGGGAGCTCATCGGCATTGCCAATCGCGACCCCCGGCGCGGAGCGGGACACACGAAAATCCTGACACTGCTGCCAACCGACAAGACGACTGCCGACTATCTCGCGTTGACCGCGCTGACGTTCGACAGCGTTCCGGGCGAGGGCCAATTCGTCGCGCTGCGCGCCACAGCGAATCTCTCTACGGGTGGTACCTCGATCGACCGCACTGACGAGATGCATCCGGACAATGTCACTGCGTGCGAGATGGCGGCCGGCGTCATCGGGCTGGACATCGCCGGAATAGATATTCTCACTCCGGACATCTCGGTGCCGTTTCGCGAAAACAATAGCGTCATCATCGAGGTAAACGCCGGCCCCGGCATCAGGATGCACACGCACCCGGCGGAGGGACGCGCACGAAACGTCGGTGCACCGGTGATCGACATGCTGTACCCGCCTGGCAGCGATGCCACGATTCCCGTCATTGCGGTCACTGGCACCAACGGCAAGACGACGACGACACGCCTGATTGCCCATCTTTTCAGGGTAAGCGAGAATGTCGTCGGATTCACCACCACCGATGGGACCTACCTCGGCAACCGCATGGTCGCGGAGGGCGACATGACCGGTCCCTTCTCCGCCAACATCATCCTGTCGAATCCGACGGTTGACATCGCCGTGCTGGAGACGGCGCGCGGCGGAATTCTGCGGGCGGGGCTGGGCTTCGACGAGTGTGATGTCGGCGTGATCCTCAACGTCACCGCCGACCACCTCGGACTTCGCGGGATCAACACCGTCGAGCAGCTCGCGGATGTGAAGGGTGTGGTTGCCGCGGTGGTCAAGCGCGAGGGACACGCCGTCCTCAACGCCGACGATCCTCTCGTGTTTGCGATGCGTGACAGAACGATGGCGGATATCGTGCTGTTCTCCACCAGGCCCGAAGGCGAGAGCGAAGAATTCGAGACACACCTGTCGCGCAATGGTATCGGTGCGAGAATCGAGAAGGATACTTTCGTGATTCGGCGTGGCAGGCTTCGCATCCCGATCGCGCCCGTGCGGGACGTACCGCTGATGATGGGCGGAGCTGCCCGCTTCCAGCGTGAGAATATTCTCGCGGCGATCGCTACTGCCTATGTGCAGGGAATGCGATACGACGACATTCGCGCCGGCCTTTTGTCCTTCTTCCCGTCGCCATCGCTCACGCCAGGCCGGTTGAATCTGATGCGCTTCGGGCACGGACGTGTGCTTGTGGACTACGCGCACAATCCCGCCGCGATCGCCGGCTTGATCGAGTTCGTGCAGGGGCTCGATGCCAGCAAGCGCATCGGGATCATCACTGCACCGGGCGATCGCCGCGACGAGGACCTTCTTACCGTCGGGCGACTCTGCGCGTCTCTCGACAGGGTCATTCTGCGCGACGACAAGTACCGGCGTGGCAGACCTCCCGGCGAGATATCGCGCATCATCGCGCAGGGTCTGCGGGAGGGAGGCATGCGCGAGGAGCAGATGGAAGTCCTGTACGACGAGGCGGAGGCGCTGGCGCATGCGCTCAAGACAATGGGTGACAATGACCTCGTGTTCGTGCTCGCTGACGATGTTCGCGCGGTGCTCGCACAGGTGCGCCTGCTCTCATCCGAACAGACCGCGTCGTAGGTGGCTACTGATTCCGGTCAGACACCACAACGGACTGCGCCGGATCCCGCGGTCGAGATCCGGATGACGACCCTTCACGCTACACGCGGAGCGAACTTCTGGTCGCGGCGGCCGGTGATGAGGATGGACCTCACCGTCGGCGCGTTCGAGGACATTTCATCGGCCGAGGTCCCTGGATTTACCGATGCCCTCGTGTCCGCAATGCCTGGTCTGGAAGAGCACCGCTGCAGTATCGGGGAGCGCGGAGGTTTCATCTCGCGCCTGCTTCGCGGGACGTACGTTCCGCACATAGTTGAGCATGTCGCCCTCGAGCTGCAGACTATGGTCGGACACGACGTCGGCTACGGACGGACGCGTGGCGGCGACAACGAGGGCGAATACACGCTCGTGTTCGAGCACATGCACGAGGCTGTTGGACTGCGCGCGGCGGCGCTTGCTCTGGAGACGGTGCAGCAGGCATTCGCCGGCAGTTTGAACGGGGTGAATCATGCCGTGGCAGAGCTCGCAGCCCTCGCACAGACGCCCGACGTTCCGCGAATACAGCAGCATGTTCTCTGTGGCATTACTGGAGGTTCGGATCGCGCCGCCACGCGCGACGAGATCGTGCGACGTGGTTTCGGCAGCGAGGAGCTGATCGTCGATGTGTCGCCCGCCTACCTGTTGCAAGCGGGCCTTCCATACTCTCGATCGGATATAGCCATTGTGCTCGACACGGCCCTCAGCGACGTACCCGAGCGCTACCGTGAAGCGGAACGCGCGGAACGCCTGGTAGCGACTGTCGCCGATGCTGTCGACCGCGGAGGGATCGTCATCGTCCCCGCGAAGGAATGGGACCTTCAGGACCGGGTACGGGACGCCTCCTGCCGCGTTGCGATTTTCGCGACCGACGCCGACGTGACGCGGCGCGACAAGCGAGTCGCACGCGCGGTGGCGCTGGTCGACAACGGTCGAATCATGCTCGAGGCACGCGGTCGCACCACCGAGCTCGGCGCACTGCGCGAAGGCGCGCCCGTTTCGGCGCAGGTCGCCGGGGCTCTCGCGGCATTCACGCTTCACGAGCTTCAGTCGCCCAGTCAGGCCCCCACCCCCACCCCTGCCCCCTTCAGCTGAAAGACATTCCGATACCTGCCGAGCTGTACCCCGGCGCCGCTCCGCGAACCGCGGTGGCGAGCGATCCTGATTCTGCCGCCGACCGATCGAAGAAAGTCGTCCGTGAGGGAACGCTGGTGCTTATCGGCGGAGCGTGTTCCGCCGATGGCGACGCGCTTGGCGCGTTCGTTCAGCTCGCTACCGGAAGCGGGCCGATCGTCGGAATCACGTCGGCATCTCAAGGCGTTCGCGAGAGTGCGACACGCTGGCGGGAAGACTTCGCGACGGCGGGAGCCGGCGACTGCGCCTTTCCGATCATCGAAACGAGAGAGGACGCATTCAACCCCGAGTTCGCCGAGATGATTCAGAGTTCCCGCGGCGTGTTTCTCGGGGGTGGAAATCAGATGAAGCTGATCGGGCTCCTCAGCGGAACGCCGGTCGGAAACGCGCTTTGGAATCACTACGTTGCCGGAGGCACGGTCTGCGGCACCAGTGCGGGCGCCGCCGCGCTGACGGAGATGACTCTTGCGGGCAACGAGATCGACGAAGAAGGAAATCTCGTCGAGCAATACGTTGGGCCCGGGCTGGGGCTGCTCGACTTTCAAACCCTCATCGATACGCATTTCTCCCAGCGCCGCCGCCTTTACCGCCTCTTCGTGGCGATCGCCGAATATCCGCACATCATGGGGCTGGGGATCGATGAGGATACGGCGATGATCGTGAAGGGAGAAGTCGGCACCGTCGTCGGAAAAGGGGGCGTGACATTCGTTGACGGCAGGACGGTCCGGTTCGACAACGCGGAGGAGGTGACGAAAGGGCGTCAGCTCACGCTGAGCGCCCTTCGAGTCGGCATTGTCGGAACCGGCTACACTTTCAATCTGAGAGAGCGAGAGCTGGAGGCGCTGCTGGACTAGCGCTTCGCCTCGATCAGCTTCAGCGCGGTCTCCATCGCTTGCGCGTATGGAACCTGGACGTCAGGCTCCAGTCCCTCCGCTTCCCATCCCTTGTTCGTCCTCGGATCGTACGTCCTGCCCCTCGGCAGGAATACCGAGAATCCCCCGGGGAGCGGAACGAATCCGCCGAAGTGTCCGCCTCCTGCCGTTCTCTCGCCGACAATGGTTGCGCGTTTGGTGATTCTGAGTCCGAACGCGAACGACTCTGCGGCGGAAATGGTCTGTCCGCTCGTCAGGATGTAGACGGGAATATCGGGCAGACGCTTGCCCGCTACCCGCTCAGCGGTCCACCGCTCCATTGGCTCGCTCATGCCGCGGGCGAAGCTCGACACGAGGTGGGTCCGCTTGTCGAACAGATAGGCGGAAACGTGCTGGATCATTGGTGGGCCGCCGCCGCGGTTTCGTCCGACGTCGATGATCAGCGCTTTCGCGTTCGCGAGTACTGCCATCGCGGAATCGGCGGCTCGAAGCGCTG
>JALYOO010000106.1 GCA_030856845.1 Gemmatimonadota bacterium | reverse complement strand
GGTCTGTACCGCGGTAACCCGTAACCGTTAACCCGAAACCGGTAACCCGAAACCGGGGCCGGAACCGGTGACCCCAAACGGGCCCGTGCTTTATCTGGTCGCCATCCCTTCGAGCCGCATCAGTGCGGCACGTACTGCCCCCCTCGCCGCCACGATCTCTCCCGCCTTGATCTGTGCCCCCGGCACCGCCGATTTCAGTCTTTGCTCCAGCCGCTTCCGCAAAAGCGTCCCCTTCTGAAGTAATCCCCCGCCAAAAGCTAGAGGAACGGCCGCCCGCTCATCGCCGAACAGGCGCAACGCCAGCGCGCGTACATGCAGTACCAGCTCTTCGACCGCGAGCCCGACCAGCGAATTCGCCCGCGCATCGCCCGCGTTGGCAACGTTGAATACCACCGGCGCCAGCGCGGCCAACTCCATCGGAGTGGCGGCGATTCCCCATGGAATCAGCTCAGGCGGCTGATTCACCTGCGCCGCGGTGAGTACGGCTTCCGTCAGCGCCGTAGACGGCTCGCGGCCATCCGCTGCCGAAGCGACAATGGCGAGCGCACGGCGCCCGATCCAGCCGCCACTGCCTTCATCGCCGAATGCGGGACCCCAGCCGCCCGCCCGCGCCGGTGTGCCTGACGGGCCGCGACCATAGGCGATCGATCCCGTGCCGGCGATGAGCATGATTCCGGGACCGGTACCGAAAGCGTCCGTCATCGCGATCTCCCCGTCACCTTCGACCACCACTTCGTCAGCCAGCTCGAGATCTTCCAATGCTGCGGTGAGAGCGCGATGCTCGTTCGGTCTTCCGACTCCGGCCACTCCGGCCACCAGCACGCGCGGCAGCTGATCGAGCACACCGGCTCGCGCCAGCGCTTCGCTCACCAGACCAGCGATGATTCCCGCGGATTGATCGGCGCGTCCAGGCGCCATCGCGGAGCCGGCTCCGGTCACGTCCGCGAGATGATTGCCCAGCGAATCGGCAAGGATGGCGCGCGTCTTGGTACCGCCGCCATCGATTCCGATCACCACGTCAGTCATCCGCGTGTCTCGCCCTCGTGGCGTGCGTCATGGAGGATGTCATTCCCACCAGCATCGTGATCGACGTGCCGATCAGTACGTACCACGGCCACGCGATTTTCGAGAAAGGAACGAGCATGCCGGACATCGACGGAAGCAGCGGTATGAGCTGCTTCGCGAATACGATCAGCGCCATCACCACTATCGCCACGCTCATGCCCGTAATGGCATCACGCTGCATTGCCCGCGGCCACAGGATACCCAGGAAAAAGCCGCCGAGCAGGGCACCGTAGGTGAATGACGCAATTGACAGTGCGATGACGACGACGGGCGTTCCCTGTTCCTTGTAGAGCAGCGCACCACCGGTGAGAACGATTCCCCACACGAGAGCGCTCAGCTTACCGAACCTGAGAGTAGCGGCATCGTCGGTCTTCCGCTTCGACAGTGGCAGATAAATGTCATGCGTCGTCGCCGCGGCGAGAGAGTTGATCGCGCCGGAGTGCGTGCTCATCGTCGCGGCCAGAATTGCCGCCAGGATCAATCCGATCAGCCCCGGCGGCATGTACTGGAGTATGAACGTCGGGAAGATGGAGTCAGGAGCCGGGAAAGCGCGACCGCCGTACAGCACGAACAGTCCCACGCCGACGAACAGGAACAGAGTGAATTGCGCGAACACGACGAACCCGCTCCCGATGATGGCCTTCTGCGCGTCGCGCAGGCTTCGCGCGGTCATCAGGCGCTGCACGATCAGCTGGTCCGCACCGTGTGATGCCATCGACAGGAACGCTCCACCGATGAGTCCCGCGAAGATGGTGTGCGGCCGGTCGAACCCGGTGTAGAGGTCGATCAGCTGAAGCTTTCCCGCCGCCGCAGCGACGTCGGTGATCTGGCCCCATCCGCCGGCGACGGACTTGCCAAGTAGAATCACTGCAGAGATTCCGCCGAGCACATATACGCTTGCCTGCAGGAGCTCCGTCCACACGACCGCCTTCATTCCACCCTTGTAGGTGTAGATGACTGTCAGCGCGCCCAGTATGAGAATCGACAGCGGCTTTGTGTAATTGGCGGGCACAGTTCCTTCGAGAATCAGTGCAACCGGGATCGCGGTGGCGAACACACGGACCGAATCGGCAACGCCGCGCGTTACCATGAATACGATCGACGTGAAGCGCCGTGTCGCCAGTCCAAAACGTTTCTCGAGCAGTGCGTACGCCGTGACGAGCTCGCCCTTGTAGTAACGGGGCAGGAGCACAAAGGCGACCACGATCCGGCCGATGATGTATCCGGCGA
Source organism: Gemmatimonadota bacterium (assembly GCA_030856845.1). Taxonomy (GTDB): domain Bacteria; phylum Gemmatimonadota; class Gemmatimonadetes; order Gemmatimonadales; family Gemmatimonadaceae; genus UBA4720. The sequence continues at coordinate 1,616 of JALYOO010000106.1, read as the reverse complement.
CCACCTGGAGAAAGCCGAGGTTGCCGACGTAGGCGAGACCAGGAATGCTGATGAACGTCAGTGCGCTGGTCTCGCTCGCCACGATCGAGAACATCACCGCCCACCACGGGATGGACCGCTCGGCGATGAAGTAATCGCTCGCACTCTTCTGCCGGCGGCCGAGGTAGAGCCCGAGGGCCGTCGTACCGCCGAGGTAGGCTACGAGAACAAAAAAATCGAGGGCGGTGAAATTGGCTTTCATTTCATCGCCCTCGACGAGGCGGGGCTGAGTTCGCGGAACCTGTGCGGCAAACGATCTACCGCTTCCGCATTGGGCAAGCTACGCGGTGAACGAGCTACCGCAGCCGCAGCCGCCCGTGGCGTTGGGATTCTTGAAGGTGAATCCGGAACCCTGCATGGACGACACGTAATCAATTGTGACTCCGGAGATGTACTGCGCGGAGAACGGGTCGACGAAGACTTTGACTCCGTCACTGTCGAGTACGAAATCGTCTTCGGCGCTTTTGTCTTCGATCACGAGCCCGTACTTGAAGCCGCTGCAGCCGCCCGGCTGAACGCTGACGCGCAGTCCACCGAGCTCGCCCGTGACCCCCTCGGCTTCCATGAACTTTCTGACCTCGACGGCTGCCTGAGCGGTGAGCGTGAGATCGATATCAGGCGTTGTTGTCGGTGCTGTCATTTCAGGTGATGTCGATGCTGACATTGTATGTCCTCCAGTGTCTGCTCTAAGTTATGAGAAAGGCTTGTTACATGGTAGTCAGGCTGCCGCGGCGGTCTTTGCGCGAGCCGCTTCTTCCGGCCGGTCGGAGCCTCCCGAGCCTTCCTCACGAAACGACCGCGCGATCCAGGCGAAGGCGGCAGCCGCCACCGCAAGCATGACGATCCCGGTCGTCGTTTCGCCAAAAATAATCTTGCCGATTCCGAACAGGGATGAGTACACGGCAACGATTCCGGCGATCCAGTTGGTCCATGCCAGCGCTCCACCCTCGATTCCCTGATAGGGTATTCCGGCGCGCTCCATTACGCGGCGCCACCCTCTGCCGCCGGGCCGCACACGCCGGTAGAAGGATTCGAGAATCGCGTCAGGCTCCGGGCTGGTCATGAAAGTGACGGTCAGCCAGACAATCGTGCTGACGACGACCGTCACCAGCATGATCGTCGCATCCGCGTTCGGATCTCCGTCGGCGAATCGCTGCGGTATCGTCTGGAACGCGATGGTGGATACGATGAATGACGAGATCATTGCGCTGATCTCCGACCAGGCGTTGATGCGCCACCAGTACCACCGGAGAATCAGCACGAGCCCCGTTCCCGCGCCGAGCGCAAGCAGGAACTTCCACGCCTGCTCGATCGAGGAGAGCTGGGAGGTTACGCCAATCGACGCGATGAAGAGCAGCACAGTGGCGATTCGCGAAATCTTCACGTAGTGAGCTTCGGTGGCGGACTGACGGATGAATCGCTTGTAGAAATCGTTGACGAGATACGACGCGCCCCAGTTTAGATGCGTCCCGACAGTGGACATGTACGCGGCGGCGAAACCGGCCATCATCACTCCCTTCCAGGGAGTGGGGAGGTGATCGACGAACGCCTGGACGTAGCCCGCTTCCTTGTCGACG
>JALYOO010000089.1 GCA_030856845.1 Gemmatimonadota bacterium | reverse complement strand
GCGGTATACGGTATGCTCCCGAAAACAGCGCTGGGACGCCAGTCGCTGCGTCGCAAGCTTCGGGTGTTTGCGACCGATCAGCACTCGCATGCTGCCCAGCAGCCGAAAGTGCTCGACCTCAACAAGAAGAGTGAGAAGTAATGGCTGAGAATCCCGCCACGCACACTATCGGGCGCAGAAAGGAAGCGGTTTGCCGCCTCTATCTGAAGCCAGGCTCAGGCAAGTGGCAGGTCAACGGGCGCACGCTCGGCGACTACTTTCCGCGATCCGCTCACGTCGCCGCTATACAGCAGCCTTTTACCGCGACTGACACGCTCGGCCGGTTCGACATCATGGCCCGTGTGCAGGGCGGCGGGCTCACGGGACAGGCGGGCGCTCTGCGTCTGGCGGTTGCCCGGGCCCTGGTAAAGATCGACGAAACGCACCGTCGCAAGCTTCGCGACCTGGGACTCCTCACGCGTGACGCTCGTGCCGTCGAGCGCAAGAAGCCGGGCCGTCCCAAGGCGCGCAAGAAATTCCAGTTCTCCAAGCGATAACCGAACCTCTATTGAATGTCTGAGCCCAACCTCGATCAGCTTCTCGCCGCCGGAGTTCACTTCGGCCACCAGACCCGCCGCTGGAACCCGAAGATGCGCCGTTTCATCTTCGCGGAGCGAAACGGCATTCATATCATCGACCTCCAGAAGACGCTTCGTCAGATGGAAGTCGCGAAGACGCTTGCGCGAAATGTCATCCTGCGTGGCGAGAGCGTGCTTTTCGTCTGCACCAAGCGGCAGCTGGTGAACATCGTTCGCGAGGAGGCAGACCGAGCCGGCGCGATGCATATCACCGAGCGCTGGCTCGGGGGACTGCTGACGAACTTCCAGACCGTCAAAAAGCAGGTGCGGAAGCTGAAGGAGCTCGAGGCGGGCAGCGAAGCGGGCGGAGACTTCGAGAACTACACCAAGAAAGAGCAGCTGATGATGAGCCGGCAGCGCGACAAGCTTTCAAAGAATCTGTCGGGCATCAAGAATCTGAGCCGCCTCCCGGGTCTCATGTTCGTGATCGATTCCAAGAAAGAGCGCATTGCGGTGGCCGAGGCCAACAAGCTCGGCATCCCCATCATTGCGCTGGTGGATACGAACGCCGATCCTGACCTGATCACCGTGCCGATCGCGGGCAACGATGACGCGATTAAGTCGGTAGAGCTCGTCACGCACGCGATCGCTGACGCGATCATCGAAGCGAAGCGTGAGGCTCCGATTCGCGAAGAGGCAGAGGAGACAGAATCGTATACCTACAGCTCCGATCGCGGAGCCGAGCCGGAAGGTGAGGGCGACAGAAAGCGCAAGCGCCGCCCCCGCCGCCGCCGGGCCAAGCCGGAGGCAATCGCCGCACGTCTCAAGACGGGCGTGGAGGGTGAGCCGGGCGTCGAGGCGGAATCGTCTTCACCGCCCGAGCTGGGCGGCGAGGATGCCGGAGATTCCGGTAGCGCTCAGGAAGGCAACTCCGATACACCGGAAAGTTGATTTCTCGCTGCCCGGAAGTACCCGCCGCCGGCTAGCACAGCCGGCGGCCTTTTTGTGAACGGATAGAGGCGCGGAGCGCCGGCGGCGACGCAGAGATGCAGAGATGCAGAGATGCAGAGACGCAAAGTACAATACGAAAACGCGGAACGCACAACGCACAACTCAGGACACGCAACCAGATACGCCAAACGCAGAATGCACCAAGAGAACGCAGCGAATCCCGCAGCATTGTAGAAAGCAGTCACACAAGCGCAACGCGTTTGAACAGGCGAAGCGCAGAATCGATAAAGGGAACCGACACGACAATGTTTACAGCCAAAGACGTGATGTCTCTCCGCCAGCGTACCGGCGCAGGGATGATGGAGGCCAAGAAGGCGCTCGAAGAGACGAAGGGCGACATGGACAAGGCCGCCGAGGCTTTGCGAGTGAAGGGGATCGCGAAGGCCGACAAGCGGTCGGGAAAGCAGACGAGCGAAGGCGTCATCACCAGCTACATCCATCCCCCCGGAAAGCTCGGCGTGCTCGTCGAGATCAATTGCGAGACCGACTTTGTCGCGCGCACTGACGACTTCAAGCAACTCGGGCGAGATATCGCAATGCACATCGCCAGCGCAGCTCCGATCGCGATCGATAGGGAGGGAATACCCGCCGATCGCATCGCGACTGAGCGACGCATCGCCGAAGAGCAGGCAAAAACCAGCGGCAAGCCGGAGAACATCGTTCAGAAAATGGTGGAGGGAAAAGTCGACGCGTTCCTCAAGGACGTCTCCCTCATGAGCCAGCCGTGGATCAGGGAGCCGAAGAAGTCGATCGCCGACCTGGTGAAAGAGGCTTCCTCCAAACTCGGCGAGAACATCCAGGTTCGACGCTTCATCCGCTTCCAGCTGGGCGAGGAATAGCCGCGCGCTTGTCCGCTCATTCCTATTCCCGTGTCCTGCTCAAGATCTCCGGCGAAGCACTCGCCGGAGGCAAGGGAACGGGATTCGACTTCGAGACACTCGGACGAATCGCGGGGGAGATCCGCGCCGTCGTGGAGATGGGCGTTGGTGTGGGCCTTGTGATTGGCGGCGGAAACATTGTCCGGGGCGCGCAGTTCTCGAAGCTCGGCATGGACCGTGTCGGAAGCGACTACATGGGAATGCTGGGCACCGTCATCAATGCGCTAGCGGTGCAGGACGTGCTCGAGCGCGCCGGGGTCGAGACGCGCGTCATGACCGCCATCAACATGGAACAGATTGCCGAGCCGTTCATTCGCCGGCGCGCTCTTCGTCATTTCGACAAAGGGCGCGTGGTGATTTTCGCGGGAGGAACGGGCAATCCGTATTTCTCTACCGACACCGCCGCTGCATTGCGCGCCATTCAGACGAAGTCGCAGGTGGTCATCAAGGCGACCAGCGTCGATGGCGTCTACTCCGCGGATCCCAAGAAGGACCCCGCCGCCACACTTTTTCGAGACATCAGCTATCGCGACGTGCTCCTCAAGGAGCTCGGCGTGATGGACCAGGCCGCGATCGCGCTGTTGCGTGAGAACACGGTCCCGGTGATAGTCCTGAACATCAACACTCCTGGAGCCATTGCGAGCGCCGTACGCGGCGAGCGCATAGGGACACTCGTTCAATGAGCACAATTCCGCAGATCATCAAGGAATCCCGCGCGATGATGGACAAATCGCTCGAATCATCGAAGAAAGAGCTGGCGTCGATTCGGACCGGGAAGGCGACGACGAGTCTGCTCGACACCGTGCGCGTCGACGTGTACGGCCAGACCATGCCGCTCAACCAGGTGGCGAGCATCTCGGCGCCGGAGCCGCGCCTCCTCACAGTAACGCCATGGGACAAGGGACAGATCCAGATCATTGAACGAGCGCTGCGTGATTCGGACCTCGGCCTCAACCCCGCATCGCAGGGTGGAACGATTCGCGTGCCGCTGCCCGCTCTCAATCAGGAGCGCCGGAAAGAGCTCGTGAAGGTTGTGCACAAGCTCGCGGAGGAGGCTCGCATCGGCATTCGGCACGCACGCACGGAAGGACGCGAGAGGCTGAAAAAGCTGGAGCGAACGAGCGAGGACGACATCAAGCACGGCGAGAAAGATCTTCAGAAGCTTCACGATGACTTCATCGCGCGCATCGACGACCTGCTGAAGGGAAAAGAAGCAGAGATCCTGGAAGTCTGAGCTCGTGTCCGAGCTCACGCGGCGCGTTCTATTCTCGCTGCTTGGCGCGCCGCTGACAGTCGCGATCATCTATGTCGGAGGATGGGTCTTTGCGGCTGCATTGGGCGCCATCGCCGCCATCGGCGCCTGGGAGCTGTTCCGCATGGCGCGGGAGGGCGCGTCGCGGCCGCTCGAGGTCGCGGGCATCGTGCTCGCGGCTTCCATTCCGCTCTGCGTTCACGCGGCCTACCTCGGCGTTTTCCGGGTGACGCTAACCGCTGCAGTGATGATCTTTCTCGGCCTCCTCGCCAGCGTGATCTGGGTGCGAGGGGTGGAAGGCGGTCCGCTGCTGGCGTTCGCCGTGACCGTCGCCGGCGTGATCTATCCCGCTCTCGTCAGCTACATGTATCCGATCCGGTATCACGACTATGCGGTCGGAGCGCTGGCCGGCACGGTGCTGGCGATGCTGCCCATCGCCGTCACGTGGGCGACGGATACCGGCGCATACACTTTCGGACGACTCATGGGAAAGCGAACGCTCATCCCTTCCGTCAGTCCGTCGAAGACGATTGCGGGCGCGATCGGCGGCCTCGTGGTCGCGCTGATCGGCTGCTGGGCTTACAACCGATTCCTGCTCGAGCCATATGCGAAGCTCGCGCTCGCTCCGCTTGGCATGATTCTGTTTGCGATCGCCATCGGGGTTGCGGCGCAGGTGGGCGACCTCGCAGAGTCGCTTCTCAAACGCGATGCCGGCGTCAAGGACTCGTCGCGGCTGCTTCCCGGTCACGGTGGGATACTGGACCGGTTCGACAGTCTTCTCTTCGTGCTGCCGGTGGCGTATCTGATACTCAGCCACCTGCTGGCTCCGGCACGCACATGACGCAGCGCGGGGTCGCCGTGCTTGGATCCACCGGGTCGATCGGCACGACTGCACTCCGCGTGATATCCCGCCAGAGCGACCGGTTTCGTGTAACCGCGCTCACGGCCCACAGCAACGCCGGGCTTCTCAGGGAACAGGCTGAAGAGTTT
>JALYOO010000084.1 GCA_030856845.1 Gemmatimonadota bacterium | reverse complement strand
TTCGTGCAAAGGTTGCCAATGCGGGCGGAGAGACTGATTCTCGCTGCGATCCTCATCACTGCGGCGCCCAACGACCTGCAATCACAGGCAGGTCTCGCCGAGCTTCGCGTGCGAGTGCGGGCTGGGCCCGGTGTGGCCGCCGGTGGAGCTCTCCTCGCATTGATCGATGCGAGCGACCGGGTAGTCGCGGAAGGGCTGAGCTCCGAGAACGGTAGCCGAATGCTGGCCGCCCCCGCCGGGACTTACCGTGTCAGAGTGCGAAGAATTGGATTCCAGCCGTTCTTCTCCGGCCCGGTAGTCATCCCGAGAAGTGGCGAGCTCGCGATCCTGGTGGAAAGCCCGCGGGTGGTGCTGAGCTCGGTGCTGGTGACTGCCAAATCCCGATGCCGAAAGATTGACGGCGATACGCAAATCCTGTCGGTGCTATGGAGCGAGATAACAAAAGCTCTTCGGGCGAGCCAGCTGACGATGGACGACGTCGCGGCCGTCGGCAGTGCCTGGACCTATAGACAGGAGGTCGACGATGACGGGCGGGTCGTCGCCAACGATACGACGATTATTCAGCTGAAGAACAAGAAACCGTTCGGTGCGCCGAGCCCGTCTCGATTGGCGCAGGATGGCTACGTCAGTGGAGATCAGTTCAAGGGATGGGAGTACTCGGCACCTGATGAAGCGGTTCTGTTGTCACAGGAATTTCAGGCGACCCATTGCTTCAGGGCGCAGCGCAGCGCGAAGCGACCGGCACAGATTGCACTCGCGTTCGAGCCACTCCCGGGCAGAGAGATTTCCGACATCGCCGGATCCATCTGGGTCGATGAAGCAACGTCGGAGTTGCGGGATATCACCTTTCAGTATGCGAACGCCGGGCTGCTGAGCAAGTTCGAGGCAGGAGGGGCCACGCGGTTTCGCCGGATGAAGTCCGGAGCGTGGCTCGTCGACCGGTGGCATCTCCGCGCGCCGCGGCTCATCCAGCGCGTTGGGCACCCTATCGTTGCGACGGGATACTACGAGAACGGCGGCGGCTTCTCCGACGACCCGGTCGCGGCTGGAAAATAGCGGCCGAGGTGGAAGGCGAGGGCGTCGAGATTTAGTGCGCGCGGCGGGATTCGAACCCACGACCTTCGGCTCCGGAGGCCGACGCTCTATCCAACTGAGCTACGCGCGCGTGTCGCCGGGCCAGCGGTCCGGACTTGAGGATACTAACCCGCGCCGGAGGAGTTATCAACGAGAAACCGGCCGCGCAAAAACCGCTTTGGCACGCGTGCCATGGCGCGCTTAATTTGCCGGGATGCTATTCGACTCCAGAAAGATCACAGTCATTCCCGGCGACGGGATCGGCCCGGAAGTAGTCACGGCGGCTCTCAAGGTTGTCGAGGCGACCGGTGTCGGCATCGAGGCCGAAGTTCACCAGGCCGGCGCTGCCTCGTTCGCAAGAGGAATCGAGTCGGGTGTACCGGAGGAGACCATCGAATCGATCGAGCGCACCAAGGTTCTGCTCAAGGGGCCGCTCGAGACGCCGATCGGACACGGAAACAAGAGTGCCAACGTCACACTTCGCACCTTGTTCGAGACATTTGGCAATCTGCGGCCTGTGCGGGAGCTTCCGGGAGTCACAACTCCGTTCACTGGACGCAAGCTCGACATCGTCATCGTTCGCGAAAATGTGGAGGACCTGTACACCGGCATCGAGTACATGCAGACGCCGGGAGTCGCGCAGGCGCTGAAGGTCATCTCGCGCACGGGATGCGAGAAGATCGTAGAGCTGGCATTCGAGTTCGCCGTCGCCGCGGGAAGGCAGCGGGTGCACTGCGCCACCAAGGCCAACATCATGAAGCTCACCGAGGGAATGCTTCAGCACACCTTCGAGGACTTTGCGCCACGCTATCCGCAGATCGAGGCGAAGCACATTCTGATCGACAACTGCGCGCACCAGCTGGCAATGCGGCCCGAGCAGTTCGACGTGATCGTCACCACCAACATGAACGGCGACATTCTCAGCGACCTGACTTCCGGCCTGACGGGCGGATTGGGCTTTGCGCCATCGGCCAACATCGGCAGCGATGTCGCGATCTTCGAGGCGGTGCACGGGTCGGCGCCAGACATCGCCGGGAAGAACATAGCCAATCCAACGGCGATAATACTGAGCGCCGCGATGATGCTGCGGCACATCGGCGAAGGTGCAGCTGCGGACGATATCGAGCAGGCGGTGCTCGTTACACTCGAGAGCGGCATGCGCAGCGGCGACATGGCGGGAACTCAGCCCGCGTCGTCAACCACGGAGTTCGCCGACGCGATCATCGCCAACCTCGGCCGCGACTCGCGCACCGCCGGCAGCCGCGATTTCCGCGCTGTGCGGATTCCGGAGTCGAGTCGCGAGGTCGAGGTGGTGGGAGTGACGAACCGCCGAGTCACCGGCGTGGATGTCTATGTGGAGAGCCGGATGCAGCCCGATGAGCTTGCCGAATCGCTTATTGCTGCGGCGTCAGACTCGACTCTCAACCTCCACATGATCAGCAACCGCGGCAACACGGTATACCCTGCGGGCGACCGGGCCGTGACGCTGGTGGATCAATACCGCTGCCGCTTCATGAAGAAAAATCGCCACGCCGACCTATCCGACCCGGAAATTCTTCGGCTGCTCACGCGGATCGGCGAGGCGCATCTCTGGATGCACATCGAGAAGCTCCAGCATTTTGATGGAGAGGACGCCTTCAGCAGGGGAGCCAGATAAAGCGCGCCGCATCTCGATCCATCACCTGCTTACAAAGGTCTTACGGCTCGCGGCTGCTCGCCCGGGGTATCATTAACCTCGCTCATCCTCCACCGCTCACCACCAGACATGCCCCGCACTTTCGAATCCGCCGTCGTTGCGGCTACGGCAGCCTTGTTTGCCATCGCCCCCGGTTCTGCCATTGCGCAGTCAGCGCTGCCACTCAAGCTGGCAGCGAAGCCGACTCAGGCGGCGATTACGACAGCCGACCTGATGACGCGCATTTACATCTTTGCCGACGATTCAATGATGGGAAGGAGCGCCGGCACCGAGGGCGGTATCAAGGGATCGGCGTATATCGAGCGCGAGGTGCGTCGCCTTGGCCTCGTCCCGGCCGGCGACAACGGAACGTTCTTCCAGGCCGTTCCGCTGTACAGGAGGGCGTTCGATCCTGCGAGCCAGTTGACTGCCAACGGTGTCGTGCTGGCTGCTGGCAAGGATTATTTCGCGATTCACAACGGCGGCACTCCGCGCCGGTTGGCTGGTGCGCAGGTGATCTATGCCGGAAACGCAGCGGATACCACCACGCTGATACCAGCTTCTCAGGCGGTAGGCAAAGTCGTGCTGGTGAGTGGCTCACCCGCCGGAATGGGTCGGCGTTATCCGGGCGCGGTTGCCTTTGTCGCCATTCCGCCGGCGCAGCAGCTGCCATTCTTTCAACGGGCGTCGGCAGGCACTCCCACGTTGATGCGAAGTGAGGCCGATAGTCAGAGTTTGCCTGTTACGCTGGCAATCACTGAAGGGACGGCCCAGGCATTTCTCGGAGTACCGCTGACGAACGCGAGACCGGGAACTATCGGTGCGACACTGGCGGGCGATGTGAAGTGGACGATGAGCGAAGGGCCGGCCCGCAACGTCATTGCGATCCTGCCGGGAAGCGATCCAAAACTGAAGAACCAGTATGTCGCGCTCGGCGCGCATAGCGATCACGTCGGTACCCGGCGACAGGGAGCTCAGGACCACGACTCGGTTCGCGCTTTCAACGCCACGGCGCAGAAGATCATTGTCGCGAGGACAGGACATCTGCCGAGTGTACCGGGAAGCGGGCTGACGCCAGATGAGCGTGCTTCGATCAGGGTGAACGTGGACAGCCTTCGCCGGCTGCGGCCAGCACGCCTCGATTCGATCTACAACGGTGCAGACGACGACGGGTCTGGTTCGATGAGCGTGCTCGAGATTGCCGAGATGTTCGCGGCCGCGAAAGTAAAACCGAAGCGCTCGCTCATCTTCGTCTGGCACACCGGCGAGGAGCTCGGCCTTTACGGCGCGGAATACTTCACCGACAATCCGACGGTACCGCGCGACTCGATCGTCGCTCAGCTCAACGTCGACATGATCGGTCGGGGAGACGCGGCCGATATCCCGGGGGGCAATCCGGGCTACCTGCAGCTTATCGGGTCGCGACGACTCTCTACCGAGCTCGGTGACATGGTCGAATCAGCGAACACCGGCGGCAAGCACGGATTCAAGTTCGACTACCAGTTCGACGCCGACGGACATCCGGAGAACTACTACTGCCGAAGTGATCATTATAACTACGCTCGCTACGGCATCCCCGTAGTGTTCATGAGCACCGGCGATCACGTCGACTATCACCAGCTGACCGACGAACCGCAATACATCAGCTACGGGCACCTGATGCGTGTGACGACGTTCCTCGGCGATGTGACGAGTCGCGTGGCGAACCTGGATCGCCGTGTCGTCGTCGACAAGCCAAAGCCGGATCCCAAGGGGGATTGCCAGCAGTAGGACGCAGCGCTACTTGGTGCGGTGCTCCGCGATCTGAAATGCGATGAATGACTGAATCGCCCGCACGGCTCCAGGGTCGGCGGTGCGGATTCGAATTGCGCCACCATGGGGCAGATCTTCCACTACGTACGTAATAGCGCCTCCCTTCGCGGCCATGGTGGTTGTTCCCGGCACGTTGGTGGAGTGCACGAACCCGGGGATCGTAAAGTCTCCCCGCTTGAATGCGCGGGAAATGAGAAGCAAGTGGGCGCGGATCTGATTTATCCCCATGTCGTCATGCGCCTGTCTCTCCAGGACGATGTCTCCCCCGTCCGGCATCGCCTCGAACCGGTGCGCCATCGCCAGGGGGTCTACGCCGATTACACCCGCATGCCTGTGATCCATCGCCTTGAAGGCGCTGTCCGCATTCTCTTCCGATAGAGGCGAAGGCACAGCCGCGGCCTGCGACCGCGTGGAGGCGTCGCACGCCGCGAAACAGACAAGGGCAATGGCGGCGCCCGGAATCAACCGCATATTCTGCCTCGTTGGTTGGACGGTAGGTCGGTGTCATTCAAAAACCGCGCCTGTGACGGGGCGCGATCACGCAGTGAAGGGGGCAATCAAGTGAACACATCGCGGATTTATGACCGGCGGTCCTTCATGGCCTATTTCAGCGGCGTCGGTCTCTCTTCGACGCTATTTCCCGGCGTTCTCTGGGCAAGTGTTGCCGGGGGCGCCGACATCACGCCCGCGACGATCGCGGCGGCGGAGGAGATGGCGGGTGTTTCCTTCGATGACGCCGAACGCGCCATGATGATCGAGGGCCTCAAGACACAGCAGCAGCGCATCGACGCGCTGCACAAGGTACAGCTCTCGAACTCGATCTCTCCGGCCCTGATGTTCAACCCCGTTCCCGCCGGAATGGTTGTGCCGCGGGGTCAGCGGCACGCGATGGTGCGCAGCCGGCGGGTCGTGAGAACAGTGACATCGAGCCTGGAAGATCTCGCCTTCCTTCCGGTCTCCGAGCTCTCCGAGCTGGTTCGCCTGCGAAAGGTTTCGCCAAGCGCGTTGACGCGCATGTATCTCGACCGGCTGAAGCGCTTCGATCCCGTTTTGCAATGCGTGATCACGTTGACGGAAGACCGGGCGCTGGCTCAGGCGAAGGCAGCCGACGACGAGATTGCGCGCGGCAGATATCGCGGACCATTGCACGGAATCCCGTGGGGTGCGAAGGACCTGCTGGCCGTGCGTGGCTACAAGACGACGTGGGGCGCGGGACCGTTCAGGGATCAGATGATCGACGAGGACGCCACCGTCGTTCAGCGGCTCGATGCGGCCGGTGCGATCCTCGTTGCGAAACTCACGCTTGGAGAATTGGCTCAGGGTGACACATGGTTCGGAGGCAAGACGAAGAACCCGTGGAAGACAGAACAGGGATCGAGCGGCTCCTCGGCGGGCCCGGCATCCGCGACGGCCGCAGGACTCGTCGGATTCTCCATCGGCAGCGAGACGCTCGGATCGATCTCGTCCCCGTCCACTGTGAACGGTACCACCGGACTTCGCCCAACGTTTGGCCGTGTGCCAAAAACCGGCGCAATGGCGCTCTCCTGGAGCATGGACAAGATCGGTCCGATCTGCCGCAGTGCCGAAGACTGCGCTCTGGTTCTCGACGCCATTCACGGGCCGGATGGAAAAGACACGAGTGTGATTGCCGCCCCCTTCAACTGGGACGCTTCGCTCCATCCGGCGCGACTGCGCGTGGGGTATGTCAAGAGCGCGTTCGATCTTCCGGTGACCGATCCCAAAGACGAGAAGCGGACACTGCATGAGACGAAGGCGTTCGACGACGCGGCGCTCGCGGTGCTTCGCGGGATGAGAGTGAATCTCATCCCGATCGAGCTGCCCAACTTCGCCTACACCGCGATGCGACTCATTCTAGTGGCTGAAGCGGCCGCCGCATTCGACGATTTGACGCGGTCCAACCGCGACAAGGAGCTGGTCCAGCAAACCCGCAACGATTGGTCGAACACATTTCGCGTTGCGCGTTTCATTCCAGCGGTGGACTACATCAACGCCAACCGGCTTCGCTCCGTTGCCATCCAGGCGTGGAGCGAGGTGATGAAGAAAGTCGACGTGATCGTAACTCCTACCAGCGCCGGCACGGTCTCCCAGCTGCTGGCGACGAATCTCACCGGTCACCCCGCGGTGATACTGCCCAACGGTTTCAGGGAAGATGGAACTCCCGTCTCGCTCACTTTTCTGGGCGGCCTGTTCGAGGAGGCCAAGCTGCTCGCCGTCGCTCAGGCGTATCAGAACGCCACCGGCTTTCACCTTCGTCACCCGAACGTGTCTCTGCCGCCGCGCGGCGTGACGTAATGGATCTGACTCCGCTCACGCTCGACGGGGATAGGGTGCGGCTCGAGCCGATGTCGCTGGACCATCTGGATGAGCTGTCGGCGGCGGGCGCATTTGACGAGCTGTGGAAGTGGACGCGCGCCCGCGCCACCACGCGGGAATCGATGCGGGAATACATGGAAGCCGCGATGGCCGAGGCGGCGCAAGGCGTGGCGATGCCTTTCGTGACTGTCGACAAGGCATCTTCGCGCATCATCGGCAGCACTCGCTTCGGCAACATCGACCCGTTCAATCGTCGCGTTGAGATCGGGTGGACCTGGATTACGCCGGAGTTTCAGCGGTCGTACGTGAACTCGGAAGCGAAGTACCTGATGCTGAGGCAGGCGTTCGAGGTATGGG
>JALYOO010000066.1 GCA_030856845.1 Gemmatimonadota bacterium | reverse complement strand
ACCTGCAGCTGATGCAGGGCCCAACGAATACCGAAAGCCGCCAGCAGGAGATCAGCTATATCTCGCGCTCGCTCAAGTCGCTCGCCCGCGAGCTGCGCGTTCCCGTCGTCGCGTTGTCGCAGCTGTCGCGTGCGCCGGAGCAGCGGACCGGCGAGAACAAGCGTCCCCAGCTGTCCGACCTCCGCGAGTCCGGTGCGATCGAGCAGGACGCGGACCTCGTCATGTTCATCTACCGGCAGGAGATGTACGACGGTCCGACGGACAAGGACGGCAACTCGCTCGAGGGCAGGGCAGAGGTCATCGTCGGTAAACAGCGCAACGGTCCGACGGGTCTCGTCAACCTTTTCTTCAACAAAACCTTCACCCGCTTCGAGAACTACTCGGCCCGTCCGCCGCAGCAGTGACGCCCAAGGCGCGCAACGTTTACCGCTGCACCAGCTGCGGCGCTGATCACCCGCGATGGGCTGGGCGGTGTGATGTCTGTGGTGAATGGAACACACTGGTGGAGGAGATTGCGTCGTCGTCCCCCGTGTCCGGCGCGAAGAGCGCCGCTGCGCGTCGGGTGGGCGGGCATCGCTCCCTCGGGGCCGGCGGCTCCGTGGCGCAAACACACCGGCTCGGCGATGTAACCGGAGCCGCTGAGCCACGCTGGCAAACAGGACTGGCGGAGTTTGACTTCGTACTCGGCGGGGGCATCGTACCCGGCTCGATGATTCTCATCGGAGGAGAGCCCGGTATCGGCAAATCGACTTTGCTGCTGCAGGTGGCGGCCCGCATGGACCAGGCAAAGCGCAGTACGCTTTACGTCTCGGGTGAGGAGTCGCCACTCCAGGTAAAATTGCGCGCGGACCGCCTTGTCGATGACGCGAGCAGTGTCGTACTCCTCGCGGAGACACTGCTCGAAACGGTGCTGGCAACAGCCGCGGCAACGAATCCGTCCGTGCTGGTGATCGACTCGATACAGACTGTATTCACCGCCGATCTCGACGGTGCACCCGGAAGCGTCGGCCAGGTTCGCGAATGCGCGTCGCGACTGATGCGTTTCGCAAAGGACACGGGCACCACCGTCTTCGTCGTCGGGCATGTGACCCGCGAGGGTGGAATCGCCGGTCCGAAAACGCTCGAGCACATCGTGGATACGGTGCTCTACTTCGAGGGCGAAGGCACACTGGATCATCGCATCCTTCGTGCTATCAAGAACCGGTTCGGAAGCGTGGATGAGATCGGCGTGTTCCGGATGATGGAGCGTGGATTGGAGGGCGTGGACAATCCCTCGGAGCTCTTCATGGGTGACCGGTCGCTGCACACTTCGGGGAGCGCCGTCACGGCGTTGCTCGAGGGAAGCCGGCCGGTGCTGATCGAGATACAGGGGCTGGCGGCGAAAGCGGGGTTCGGCACGCCGCAGCGCGTTGCTACGGGCTACGACAATCGCCGACTCGCCCTGCTGCTGGCGGTGCTCGACAAGCGGGCCGGTCTGTCATTCGCACAGCTCGACGTCTTCCTGAATGTCGTGGGCGGCGTCCGTCTTCAGGAGCCGGCCGGTGACC
Organism: Gemmatimonadota bacterium; assembly: GCA_030856845.1. Classification (GTDB taxonomy): domain Bacteria; phylum Gemmatimonadota; class Gemmatimonadetes; order Gemmatimonadales; family Gemmatimonadaceae; genus UBA4720. Next base: position 1,264 of record JALYOO010000066.1, on the reverse strand, counting down.
TCGCAGTGGCGGTTGCCCTTGCATCGAGCGTGTACGATCGCGCGGTCGGAGCCGAATCGATATTCGTCGGTGAAGTCGGTCTCGGAGGAGAGATACGACCGGTGTCGCAGATCGAACGACGAATCGCGGAGGCGGCGAAGATGGGCATGCAGACTGCGTACGTCGCGCGTCGCGCGGTACCGAAGCGTGGCTCCAACGGAATCCGCGCGGTCGGAGTGCAGTCCATCAACGAGCTGTTCGAGAAGCTGTTTCAGTGACTGCCGATGTCGGCGTAGTGATCGTCGCAGGCGGTGCGGGAACGCGCACCGCCGGCAGCGAGCTGAAGCAGTTTCGCTGGGTTGCAGGAAAGCCGATGCTGCTGCACAGCGTTCAATCGTTCCAGGAGCGCGCCGACGTCGCGATGGTCGTCGTCGTGCTTCCATTCGGTGTCGTAGGCGATCCGCCGCCATGGCTCTTTCAATGCGATACCGATCGCCTGCTGCTGTCAGTAGGCGGCCGAGAGCGAAGCGATTCCGTTCGCAATGGGCTCGACGATCTGACGAGCGATTGCACGATCGCCGTTATTCACGATGCCGCTCGTCCCTTTGTCAGCGCGGCTGTGATCGAGCGTGTGATCGCGGAAGCGCGCATGGGACATGGAGCTGTGCCGGGTTTGCCCGTTGTGGATACTCTCAAGCGAGTCGGTGCCGATCGACACATCACCGAAACGATTGCGCGTGCCGGGCTCGTCGCAGTGCAAACTCCGCAGGCTTTTCCGAGGGCGATGATCGAACGCGCTCATTCGGAAGCGCTCGCCTCCGCGGTGACGGCGACCGACGATGCGGCGTTGTGCGAGCGTCTCGGACTTCCGGTCGTGGTGGTGCCCGGAAGCGCGCGCTCGATCAAGATCACCGACGAAGCGGACTTCGTGCGTGCAGAGGCGCTGAGTATCTTGCGCGAATGACAGCGGGCCCGCGGGCGGTGCCTTTCTGGTCGCCGGACGAAATCGAAGCAGCACTCAGCGGAGCGATCGCGCATCTGCGCGCCCACAAGGTGCTCGCCTACCCGACGGAGACTGTGTACGGATTCGGTGGCGGCGTGGATAGAGAGTCGGTCGCGAATCTCATCGCCCTGAAAAGCCGCCCTCCCAACAAGCCCTTTCTTCTGATCGTTGCGTCGAGCGAGATGATTGTACGTCTCGAGCTGCGTTTGACGAGCTATGCGTCGCAGCTCGCCGCCCGGTTCTGGCCGGGGCCGCTCACCCTCGTTCTCCCCGGAGGAGAGC
>JALYOO010000062.1 GCA_030856845.1 Gemmatimonadota bacterium | reverse complement strand
TTCGTGCACGGCGACATTACCGACACGGCGCTGGTGAAGCAGGTCTTCGATAAGAAGGGCATAGACACGGTGATGCACTTCGCTGCGGAGTCTCATGTCGACCGGTCGATCTCCGGGCCCGCCGCTTTCATCAATACGAACGTTGTCGGAACGCTCACGCTACTGGAAACGGCGCGTCATGCCTGGGCGGAGCGCACCGGCGCGAACTCGGTTCGGTTCCATCATGTCTCGACAGACGAAGTGTTCGGGAGCCTTGGCGCGGCTGACGCTCCGTTCTCCGAGGTCACGCCATACTCGCCGAATTCGCCGTACTCGGCGAGCAAGGCCGCTTCGGATCACCTTGTCAGGGCATATCACCACACCTACGGATTGCCCGTGACGATCACCAATTGCTCCAACAACTACGGGCCGAATCAACACGCGGAAAAGTTCATACCGACAGTGATCCGGTCGGCGCTGAGCGAAACGGAGATTCCTATCTATGGCGCGGGACTCAACGTGCGGGACTGGCTGTACGTGTCCGACCATTGCGTCGCGATCGACCAGGTCGTTCGCAGCGGCGAGGCAGGCCGAACCTATCTGGTCGGCGGTCGAAGCGAGCGGCGGAATATCAATATCGCGCGCCAGATCTGCTCGATGCTCGACGAGCGACGACCGCGGCGCGCCGGCACCTATGGCGACCTTCTCACCTTTGTCACCGACCGGCTCGGGCACGACTTCCGATACGCGATAGACAGCGCATTCATCGAAACCTCGCTGGGCTGGCGCGCGACGGAAACTTTCGAGTCGGGAATCGGGAAGACTGTGGACTGGTACCTCGCCCATCCAGGGCATCTCGAGCGGGTGGGTTGAAGTGCTGAGTGGCTCAGCGCTGGTTCTATCGACTGCCCTAATCGGCTGGACGGTGGCGATCAGACTTATGTCAGGCACCTGGCTCAATCCCGCCGCGTTTTTTGCCGTTCTGTGGTGTTTCGCGGGGATACTTCCCCTCGTGCTCGCCCCCGGCGGGCCGGTAGGTCCGAACGCAATCCTGTGGGTACTCGTTGCCAGCATTGCTCTCAGCGGAGGCGCGCTTGCCGGCAACTGGGGTTTCGGGATCCGTCATCTATCCCATGTGCCGGCGGCGACCGATCGGGAGCTGAAGCTCTTCGGGGCAGTGCTGCTGGTTTCGATCGTACTGGGCCTGGCGTCGAGCGTCGCCTATGCGACGGGCTCGGGCGTTGCGCTGGCCGAGGTTCTCGACATCGAGAAGCTGGTGGTCGTGTCGAACCAGCTCTACGTCGCGCGCTACGCCGAGTCGGGCCCGCCGTCGCCCCCGCCGTTCAGCCAGGCGCTGCTGCCATTCGTGTACCTGGCGCCCGCAGTCGGCGGTGTGCTCTTCGTTCTCCGGCGAGAGACGAAATGGAAAATTCTTGCGCTGTGCTCGTTCGTACCGGCGATTGCCGTCACAATTCTGCAGACGACCAAGGCAGCGGTGCTGTTCAGTCTGACGCTTTGGCTTTCGACATATTTCGCGACGCGCCTGCGGTTCGGAAAGCTCACGGTTTTTACGCGAGGGCATCTGCTTGTCGCGACCGCGATCGGCGCAGTAATTACAGTCTTCTTCTTCGCGATCGGCCTCGCGCGAATGGCTTCGACCGACGTGGCGCTGCTCAACCTGGTGCTGGTGAAGCTGATAACCGCTTCGTTCGGACATATGACGGTGTTCTCTCAATGGCTCGCCGTGTATTGGCAGCAGCCCTTCCAGCCGACGCTCGGCAACGTAACGTTTGCGGGGCCGCTCGAGATGCTCGGCTACGGTCAGCGAATACCCGGAGTATTCGATTCGGTCGTCGAGCTCGTAGTGGGCGAAACCAGCAACATCTATACAGGGTTCCGGCCATTGATTCAGGACTTCACCATTCCGGGCGCTCTCGCGATTCTTGCAACTCTCGGCTTTGCGGGGGGGCTTGGCTTCCGGCTCGTTGCCGCCGGCAACTGGAGTGCGGTCCCGGTTCTTGTCGCAGCGTACATGACGATTTTCTGGACCCCGATAACGTGGTTCTGGATATACAACAGCCTGACCGCTACTGTGTTGGCGGTAGGGATTCTGGTGTGGTTCATACGCTTCTGGCGCGGCTCGCGCGCCGCCGTAACCTCGTAGGAGATACGCTTGGCCGCACAGCGGAGAGAGATCTACGTAGAGGAAGGCGTTGACGCGCTTGCACTCCTTACCCCGCTCATCGAGAAGCGTCGGCAGATAGTCCTCGGCGTGCTCTTGATCTCCGCTGCCGTTGGTGGATGGGCCGCGGCGAAGCCTCGCCGGTACAAGGCGGAGGTGTTGCTCACTCCCGTCACCAACACAAAATCAGCACCCGCACTGGGCGGCCTTGCCGCGCTCGCCGGCGCAACACTACAGACCGGATATCAGCTCACTCCCGCCCGAATGGTCGAGCTGCTGAAATCACGGGTTGTTCTCGCCGGTGTGGGATTCTCGAAGGTGGGCCCTGGCGATCAGCGCGTGATCGACCGTGTTGTCGGGGAACGCTATGAGCTGAACGATGCGGAAGACGTCGCCAAGAAGATCAATCGGCTGATGCTCGTGGGGTCGAGCAAGGAGACGGGAACGATCTCGCTCGCGGTTTCCCACCGCGACAGCGCTCTGGCGCGAGTGATCGCATCGCGGGTGGTCGACAGCGCGAGTCAGATTTTCGTGCGGACGTCGCGCGCGCAGGCGCAGCAGCTCCGCATGGCACAGGAGGCCCGGGTATCCAACGCCGGAACCCAGCTCGTCACCGCCGAGAACCGGCTCAGGGAATTCAACTTCGGCAATCGTGCGACGCCGGCGTTCTCTCTCCCGGGTCTCGAGAGGGAACGACTGTCCCGGG
>JALYOO010000221.1 GCA_030856845.1 Gemmatimonadota bacterium | reverse complement strand
GAGCATTCCATCCATCTCGCTTTCGTCCACGTCGAGACGCCCCTGCCACACGTCCACCGCCTCGGCCGGCAATTCAATCGAGGGTGACAATCTCTACCTCCCCCCGTCCGCCGGCGATGACGAGTCTCGCCACGCTCGGCATGAGCTTGAAGCGCTTCTGCCCCGCAGCACCTGGATTCACCGCCAGCCGCCCACCGGCAGCGACGACGCTCTGCCGGTGGGTGTGCCCATACACGATGACGTCCTGCGGATAAGTGTCGAAAAGCCTGGCCGGCGTCGGAATCCCCAGTTCGTGCCCGTGACTCACATGAATGGACAGTCCGCCCGCCTCGAGCTCGATACTCCCGCGCAGACTCGGATCTCCCTGCGGATCGGTGTTGCCGAACACCGCATGAACCGGCGCGATGAGGCCGAGCTCATCGAGTATCTCCTGACCGCCCACGTCTCCGGCATGGAGAATCAGTGATACGCCGGAAAGTGCGCCATGCACCGACGGCCGAAGCAGTCCGTGCGTGTCCGATATCAGGCCGATGACCGCGCGGTCGGGCTGCGTTTTCATCCTTCTATATTACCTGAGCCGTGTCATGGTCACGATTGACTCTCACCCTTGTCCTTCGGTCGCTCCGCTCCCCTGGGCTGGGTGCGGCGCTGCTTGGTGTCGCATGGCGGTTTCGTAAACGCGGCTGGTATCGCCGCTTCCCGTTCCTGCCGCTGCCCGACCCAACCTACGTGCGATGGCGAATGTATACAGCATACGGTGATTACGACGCAGTGCCTCCGGCACGTGACGTCGAGAGGTATGCGCGATGGGCGGTGAGCAACTAATGATCGCCGACGGGGTCAAGGCACAGGCCTACGGACTGGGATTCGATCTCGTCGGAATCGCGACCCTTGGCCCTGCGGAGACGCACGGTGCCTTCGCTGAATGGCTCGATCGGGGTTACGCCGGTGACATGGCTTATCTCGCGCGTGGCTTGGACAAACGGCGCGACACGCGGCGTCCATTCGAGAACGCAACGAGCGCGATCGTGGTCGCGCTGAATTACGGAGGCACACAGTCTTCCGGCCCGATCGCGCGCTACGCGAGAGGCGATGACTATCACGACGTGATGATACGCAAGCTCGAGATGCGGCGGTCCGGGTGGCGGCGGTCCAGGACGCGGTGGGCCGGGTGGTGGCGGCGGCCGTGACGGCGGCGCAGGCAGATCGCGCGATGGAAAAGGCGGACGAGACGGGGGACGTGATGGAGGTCGCGGCGATGGTGGCAGCGAGCTCGTCGAGAACGTCATCGCCATTAACCGCGTCGCGAAAGTCGTGAAGGGCGGACGCCGCTTCTCGTTCAACGCGCTCGTGGCCGTAGGCGATGCTCAGGGAAAGGTCGGGTTCGCAACTGGAAAAGCGAACGAAGTATCGGAGGCTGTTCGGAAAGCAGTGGATGGCGCGCGTCGCAACATGACCAAAGTTCCGATGACCGGCGGTACCATTCCGCACGAAGTCATAGGCAAGCACGGAGCAGGACGGGTTCTGATGAAACCGGCTGCGCCGGGCGCGGGAGTGATCGCGGGTGGAGCCGTTCGCGCCATCATGGAATGCGCGGGCATCGCCGACATCCTCACCAAGAGCCTTGGCTCGACAAATCCGCACAACATGGTACTGGCTGCGCTGGACGGGCTGAAGCAGCTCACGACAGTCGAAGAAGTCGCGCGCGAGCGCGGTGTCGAGGTCAGCTCGCTCGGCTATCGCTCGCGGGCTAAGGTAAGGGAGGCACAACTTGCCTAGAACACACGTATGGTGGAATACACGCGGGCCGAAAAGCACTCCGAAGTCGGAGCTCACCACTGGTAAGGTCCGGATCAAGCAGGTGCGCAGCGGTATCGGGCACACGTGGCGCATGCGCCAGACTCTCGAGGCCCTCGGACTGAGACACCACCAGGCAGAGGTCGTTCATCAGGACTCTCCCGCTTTGCGCGGCCAGATCAAACGCGTTCGTCATCTGGTCGAAGTAACGAAGATCGAGGAATAGATGAAAAACGAGGACACAGAAGCGAAGGCCGAGGGAGCAGACAGAACGACGGCGGTTGCCAGGAGGAAGCGCGGATCGAAGGCCGTACGCGCCGAGGCCGGTAGCGTCGATCGCCTTGGACTTCACAACCTGGTCCCTGCACCGGGATCGCACCGTAACCGCAAGCGCCTGGGGCGCGGGCCGGGGTCGGGCACGGGAAAAACCTCGGGCAAGGGACACAAGGGAAGCAAGGCGCGCGCAGGACATCATGGTCCGGGTGGCGGCAAGCCGCATTTCGAGGGCGGACAGATGCCGCTCAGCCGGCGCCTGCCAAAGCGCGGGTTCACGAATATCTTTCGCGTGGAGCATCAGGTTATTCGCCTGAGCGATCTCGAGCAGCATTTTTCGGCCGACAGCGAAGTCACCAGGGAGTCACTGGTGGAAGCAGGCCTGATCAGCTCGCGGAAAGGTCCGGCGAAGGTGCTTGCAAACGGCGATCTGTCCCGTGCCGTCACGGTGCGGGGAATCAAGATGAGCGCCGGTGCACGGGGCAAAATCGAAGCGGCCGGAGGCCGCGTCGAGGAGTAACATGGCAGACAACAACCCGGCCGCGGCGGTCCAGAACATCTACCGGACTCCCGAGCTGTGGCAAAAGATCACCTTCACCTTCCTGTGCCTGGTGCTTTATCGCACCGGTGCGCACATCACGGTGCCGGGTGTGGACGTCGTCGCGCTCACCGATTTCTTCAAGAATCAGGGTGGCGGCGGAATTCTCGGTCTCTACGACCTCTTCGTCGGAGGCGGCCTGTCGCGCGCAACAGTGTTTGCGCTCGGCATCATGCCGTACATCTCCGCCAGCATCTTCATGCAGATCGCGGGCGCAGTCGTGCCGACTGTCGAGAAGATGCAGAAGGACGAAGAAGGCCGGAAGAAAATCACCCAGTGGACCCGGTACTTCACAGTACTGCTGGCGGTGGTGCAGGCATGGGGCTTCGCGCTGTTCACGTCGTCTCTCGAGAACGCGGTCATCAACCCCGGCTTCGGGTTCAAGATGCAGATGGTGCTGTTCCTCACCGCTGGCGCGATCTTCGTCATGTGGCTGGGCGAGCAGATCACCGAGCGTGGTCTTGGCAATGGCGCCAGCCTCATCATCTTCTTCTCGATCGTCGAGCGGTTCTGGCCGGGTATCTTCAGCACCTTCCGCTTCGTACAGACGCAGGCCGTCGGTGCATTCTCGCTGATCGTCCTTGCCGTCGTAATGGTGGCGGTTGTCGCGGGCACGGTCGCAGTGACGATGGCCGCACGCCGTGTGATGATACAGATACCGCAGCGCACAATGGCGCGCGGACGCATGCGTGAGGCGGCAAAGAATTTCATTCCGCTTCGCGTGAACGCGTCGGGAGTGATGCCGATCATCTTCGCCCAGTCGGTGATCATCGTACCGGGAGCGATCGCGCAGTTCAGCGGTAACCCGGCTGCCCAGCGTGTCTCCGACATGTTCCAGCCGGGGACGTGGCTCTATTACATCCTGTCGGCCGCCCTCATCGTCTTTTTCACCTACTTCTACACCTCGATCATCTTCAATCCGATCGATCTGTCGGAGAACCTGAAGAAGCAGGGCGGGTTCATACCGGGGGTGAAGCCCGGGTCGAAGACCGCGGAATACATCGACCATGTCGTGACGCGGATCACGCTGCCGGGTGCGATCTTCCTGACGTTCATTGCACTTCTTCCGGTGTTCATCGCGGATGTGATCAACGTGCCGTTCCAGTTCGGCGGA
>JALYOO010000056.1 GCA_030856845.1 Gemmatimonadota bacterium | reverse complement strand
TCGCCGGTTGTTTCCCAGACCACAATCCAACTCGAAGGCACGCTCAAGTCGACGAGCGGTGAGGCGATTTCGGCAGCGCAGGTGACTGTCACCGAACCGGCCACCAACACGCTTCGCAACACCCGGTCGAACGTGCTGGGCGGATTTCGTGTCCTTGGTCTCTCCCCCGGGCGGTACACAGTTTCGGTGCGCGCGCTCGGCTATGCGCCGGAGAGCCAGAATGTCGAGCTGTTGATTGGCCAGCGGGCAAACCTGGTATTCGCTCTGGAGAAAGCCGCCACCGAGCTGAGCTCGGTGATGGTGACCAGCGAGCACATGACTAACGTCGAAGTACAGAAAACGTCGGTATCCGCTCCGGTCGTGCGGGAGCAGATCGAGAACCTGCCGACGATCGACCGCAACATCATGACTCTCGCCGCTATCACGCCGGGTGTGAAGGCGTTCGCACCGCAGGCTGGACGGGCACTTCCGTCGGCTGGTGCGGTGCCGGATCTGAGATTCATCAACTTCTACATGGACGGGATCGAGCTGAAGTCGCTGTTCAATGGCAACCTGGTTGGAATTCCACAGACGGGTGCGCCTCTCCCCCAGGAGTCGGTGCAGGAATTTCGCGTGTTCCTCAATCCGTATGACACCGAGTACTCGCATGCCGGAGCCTATGTCATAAGCGCTGTTTCGAATCGCGGCACGAATGACACGAAGGGGTCGCTGTTCGGGTACATGCAGAACAAGGACATGATCGCCCGGACGGTGTTCCAGACGACGACTCCGAACTTCAGTCGGCAGCAGCTTGGCGTGAACGTGAGCGGGCCGCTGCAAACCAACCGTCTTTTCTACGCGCTGAACTACGAGGTCACCAACACCAACAACTTCATCGACGTAGTTCCGGGCCGGCCCGCATTCAACCCGGCCATCTGGGATACCTATCGCGGAGCGAAGAAGGCTCCGAACCTCAATCACACCGCCTTCGGGCGGTTGACCTTCGAACAGAGCCCCCGGAGCGCCTTCGACGCGGAGTGGGCGATCCGGAGAATGTCAGGTGAATCCTTCTTCGGCGGTGTTACCGCGCGAGATGGGGGCATCGACCAGAAGTATCTCATCAACGTCGCGCAGATCAGGCATCGGTATCTTCCGTCCGCCAACTCCCTGAACGAGCTGAGCCTCCAGCTGGTGAACTGGAACCACGACGAAGGGCAGCTCGTCCCCGGACCGCAGCTCAACTATCCCAGCATCGTTATTGGAACCGCCACGTTTCCATTGAAGCTGAACGAACGGCACCTGCGCTTCATCAACCGCGCCACCCTCACGCGGGACAACTGGCGCGGCAGCCATCTCTTCAAGGCCGGCGTCGAGCTGAGCCACATTGCAGCCGACCAGTTCTCGCCGAATTTCATGCAGGGATCGTTCAGATTTGCGGTGGATTCCAGCACGGTTCCCAACCAGGCCACAGTCGGCGTTGGATTCCCGACGACAGAAGGGACAGCCGACGCGCTGGCCGAGGCGTCAGGGTGGATAACCGGAGTTTACTTCAACGACGAATGGCGGCTCAACCCGGGGTTCACCCTCAACCTGGGCGTGCGCTACGACGCCGAGCTGAATACGCTGAACAACGACTTCACCGTTCCATGGGCGAGCGACACCGCAATTACCAACAGGCCGGAGCTTGCCAATTACATCAATCGCGGGGACCGGAAGAACGACCTCAACAATTTCTCGCCGCGATTGTCGTTCTCGTGGGATCCCACGGGAATGAATCGCACATTCATACGTGGCGGCGCTGGCATCATCTACGATCGGGTGCCCAGTTTCATCGGCTTCCAGGAGAAGCTCGCTGCGTCGTGGCGCACATATACCATCTCCAACCCCGGCACCCGCGACGTGGCGGCGCTTCGTGCGAGGATAGTCTCGGGACAGATCGCGTCGACTCCGAACATCGTGCTGGTAAAGAACAAAATGCAGGCCCCGGAGAACCGGCAGCTCTCGGTGGGGCTGGGCCATCAGTTCACGCCTGACCTCGCGCTCAACGCCGATTACATCCACCAGGACGTGCGGCATCTCTACACCCGGCTCAATCCCAACTACAGGGACGTGACGCGAAACGCGCGTAATCTCACGCCAAAATACGCTGACATCATTCTGTGGGACGATTTCGGGCGCGCCAAGTTCGATGCGCTGGTGATGTCCCTGGGATACCGGCGCCCGGCGCTGATGAGCAACCTCTCCTACACGCTTGGCTTCTACAACGCGGAGTACGACGCGGTGACGGCGCCGGCATATCCGTTCAGAGAGACCTACAACATGCAGCGCACCGTAGGTGACGAACGGCACCGTTTTGTGTTGTCGGAAGTCGCGACACTCAAGTGGGGAATCGAGCTGGCCAGCATTGTCACTCTTGCGAGCCCGCGTCCCTATGGCGTTACGCTCGGAGTGGACGTAAACAAGGACGACAACTTTACCGACGACTTTCTGCCGGACGGCAGCGTCACCGGCGAGCGGACGGTCCGCCCCGATGGAGCATGGAAGAACTGGTACCGGAACCTCGACATACGCGTTGGAAAGAAGTTCCTGCAGGGACGCAACATGAACTTCAGAGTAACGGGGGAAGTGTTCAACGTTTTCAACACGAACAACGTCGCCGGATTCTTCGGAAGGCAGAAGGATGCGGCAGGGAACCCGATCTCCAATTTCGGAGTCGCAAACTCCGCGTTCGGAGCGCGACGCGCTCAAATCGGGACGAAAGTCGAGTTCTAGATCGCTGGCAGTTTTCCGATAGAGGAGGAACGGCCGCGCTTCGACCTCGAACGCGGCCGACTGTTCTTTTCCTGTTTCTGAGACCTTCTGTCTAACCGTACATTAGCTGACCCGACCGACGCTTCCTTGCGCGCCTCCGAGGCGGCCCTCCGAAAGGCTCAACTCGGAGGCGACGTCGCGGCGCTGGAGCAGCTCGTGGATGATGCGCTCGTTTTCACGGGGCCCGATGGCGCTGTCTTCGGAAAGGCGGATGACCTCGATGCCCATCGTGAGGGCTGGATCCGGATCACGCGCCTCGGATGGCGCGTCGTTGCGGGACACGTGAGTGCGGTGGTCGTATGAGCAGTGAGAACGCACTCGCGATCTTCGATATCGATGGAACCTTGACTGACACCAACGCCGTCGATGACGAATGCTACTGCTGCGCTCTTGGGGAAGCCCTCGAGCTGACGCCGGATGAGATCGACTGGGCTGACGCGCCGCACATCACCGACAGCGGGATCACCAATTGGCTGTGGGAGAAACATCGTCATCGCTCGCCGACACGGGACGACGTAAGCAGGGTGCGATCACGCTTCGTCGAGCTGCTCAGCGCTCGACTCAGCGCAACTCCGCAGCGGTTTGCCGCGGTGCCCGGGGCGCGAACGGTGCTGCCACTGCTGCGTGCGGGCGGCTGGCATGTTGCACTGGCCACTGGCGCCTGGGGTGCGTCAGCCGCTCTCAAGCTGAGAGCGGCGGAGGTGTCCCATGCGGACGCACCATTGGCTTGCGCCGACGACGCTTCGACGCGCGAAGAAATCGTTCAGATCGCGCGCCGGCGAGGCGAGGTGGCGGCGAGGACGACTTTTCAAAGGGTCGTCAGCGTTGGCGACGGAACGTGGGACGTGCGAACAGCTCGGGCGCTGGAGATGCCGTTTGTTGGCGTAGGCACTGGCGACAGGGCGCGCCTCCTCAGGGAAGCAGGTGCCACAATCGTCATTGAGAGTTTTGACGACTGGGCGGGTTTCAGAACGGCGCTGAGTGAAGCAACGATTCCCGAAACTGGCTATCGATAACTCGACAGATCGGTTTTCACCAGAAGCTTCAGCGTTCGCTCTTCCCATTCACCTCATCAAGGGTGCATCAGTGAGCTTCCAGCTGACCGACAGTATTGCTGTGCTCGAGCGCACACCGGCGACGTTCCGCGCGCTGCTCAACGGTCTGCCCGATGCGTGGACGACAACGAATGAAGGTCCCGAGACCTTCAGCCCTTACGACAACATGGGGCATCTCATCCACGGTGAGCGGACCGACTGGATTCCGCGGGCCCGCATCATCCTGGCACAGGGCGCCAACCGCCGCTTCGAGCCGTATGACCGATTCGCGCAGATCAGAGAAAGCAAGGGAAAAAGTCTGGCCGAGCTTCTGGACGAGTTCGCGGGGTTGAGGACGGAGAATCTGGCTACACTCCGCGAATGGAATCTGTCCGACAGTGAGCTCGAGCGGGAGGGCGAGCATCCTGAGCTGGGTGTGGTCACACTCCGTCAACTTCTTGCGGCGTGGGTAGCCCACGACCTCGGGCATGTGGCGCAGACAGCGCGCGTGATGGCCAAGCAGTATCGGGAGGCCGTTGGTCCCTGGCGCGTGTATCTGCCCGTGCTCGATCGCTGAAGCCCTCGTTTTCAGTAGGCTCGACCGTGTCCGCGCTCACCCGAAGCCGCCGTCACAGTCGGTCAGCGAACATATTTTTGTAATGCCGGTACCAGTCGCTCTGAAATGTCTCATCCGGATCGAGCCGCCGTTTGAGGCGCAGGAAGTTCAGGAATTCGGGATAGGCTTCCGCGACCTGTCGACGCTCTGCCCACCGGTGATACGTCAGGTAGTAACTTCCGTTATACGATAGCCCCCGATCGATGAGCCGGCGGAACTCCTCTTTCGCTTTTGCTATGCCTGCCGGATCGGGCATGACATGAATGTTGAAGATGACGCAGGCATAGGCCTGTTTCGCCCAGGCCAGCATCGTTTCAGTGTCGCGCTCGATGAGACGAATCGTCCCATAGATCAGATCGGTTTGCCGCTCGAGGAAATCCGAGCGCACGTCCGCGAGGAAGCGCACGAGAGCGTCGCGTGGGACGTAGATCTCGGTGATCATCTCCGTGCCGTGGTGATATTCCCCGAGGCGTGCGCCAAGCGTCTCGTGGTAATCGGGGATGTAAGTGCTCATCTGATGCTCGTCGGACCAGTAGTGCTGGCCTGATGTTGTGAGGTAGTAGCTCGCGTACGCCTCGAAGGCCCGAGGTCGGTCCACGTGAGCGAGGCAGATCAGCTCGCGCCAATCCTCCGGAGTGAGCGCGGCGCGGCGGGCGGGCATTGGCGTTAAGTCGGCCGCTGGGCGGTAGCAGGAAAAAACTCCTCTTCGCAGGAGTGCTTCCGGGTCTAGCTCAGTGGCAAACTGGAAGTCGCCGTACTGGTAGCCCTCGGCGATGCGGTGGTCGAACATTGCCGGGAGGTCGTCAATGTCGATCACTTCCACCATCCGCTGCACTTTGCGGCGTGGCGCAAGCCGCAGCCGCACGTCGACGATCGCTCCGAACAATCCGTATCCGCCGATTGCCGCGCGAAAGACTTCGGGATTCTCCGTTCTGTTGCAGCGGCTTACGACGCCGTCCGGCGCAACGATAGTGAAAGCGAGGACGTCGCCGACAAATGGCGGGAGCTTGAGGCCGCGCCCGTGCACATTCGCCGCGAGCGCGCCGCCGATGCTCAGCTTGTCCGCGCCGGTCTGTTTCTGGATGAACGCCCATTTGTTCTCCGCATTCACCTGGCTCTCGACGAGGTGCTTGTAAAGCTCGGGCCACTGAATACCCGCCTCGACTTCGATCTCACCGGCAACACGATCGAAGTCGATGACGCGCGCAAGGCCATTCATATCGATTAGCGTCGCGCCCGCAGCGAACTGCTGACCTCCCATAGCGTGCCTGCCGCCGCTGAGAGTCACACTGCGCCCTTCGCGTCGGGCGCTGCGAATCACGGATTGCAACGCGTCGACGGAATCGGGGCGGACGATCTCGTGCACACGCGTGGCATTCAGCCGCGAGTGGATGTCGTTGACGATCATGGCATCGGTTCGCGGCGCCGCGATGCGCCTTGGCATGGAGCGAGGGAGGACGGATCGTGTTGTCATGACGGTCACTGTACACGATTCCCAGTCCGCCCGGCGTACGCACTGTTACGTAGTAATGCGGATCCGCGGCAGCGGAGCGGTGCATTCCGGCCCGCACATTCACTTCCGAATCTTTCCGGGATACCTTCGTGCTCTGGCAGGGAGACCGGGATGCCAGAAATTCACATTGCGAACTGGGAGACGGGCTATGGCAGTCACGAAAATCGACGAGTATGAAGTGATGTATTCGGCAAACTCATTCCCACCGCGCATCTGGCTCAAATCCGCGGGCAAGTTCATCGGCCAGCTGATATTTCTGCCCAACGGCTCGTCCCTGCCACCCGATGCAACGTCTGGCGGAGGAGTGAACGTCTACTATCACCTGGCCCACTTCCAGAACGCGATCGATCTTCTCAGAAACGAGAAGCCGATGTTTCTGAGCTTCGCTGGATCGGGCGGTCTCAACGAAAACGGAATCAAGACAACAGCGGAGCCGGTGGGAGAAGGCGAGGCCTAGGCCTTATTCGCTGGCCTCGAGGGAAGAAAGCGCACCGCCGATGTCGGTATCGGTGGTGCGATCACTTGCCGGCTACGGACACCAGCGCGTCGAACGTCGCATCGAGGCTGACCTTGCGATCTCCAAGGTCCAGTACCGGCTGCTTGCTGCGGATTCGTCCCGTAAACCGTGGCGATACGCTTGTCACCTCCAGCACCAGGTCGTCGGACGACACCGAAAACCTTCCATTCTCGCCGCCGACGAGGATCTGATTCGTGAGGATCTTGTTGCTGGCATCGACCGAGAACGTGAAGCCGGAAAACTCTTTCTCCACGTGCAAACTCGCCCATGCGCCTTCGAAAATGCCGGGCACGTATCGTTCGTTCGCGCCGATGCGGGTGTACTCGGCAAATGTTTTCGCGTTAGCGGGTTTGTCCGACAACAGCACGCTCACTGACCGATCCGTCCCGTTGGTGTAGGCGACGGCAGTCGCGAACTTTAACGTGACGCTGGCGGCATTGACGGTAAGCGTTCCGGTCACCGATCCCTGCGCCGCAGCCGCGACGCTGGTGACAAGGTAAAGGCCGAAGCAGATTGGGCGCATGCGGTGCACTCCGTCAGGGGCAGTCCCGAACATTGTAGCACGCTGTGCCCAATGCACCAAACTTCGCAACCCACACATCGGAGGAGCGTTCAGTGAAAGCTTATGTCGCCACCACCGGCGTGGTGTTTGGCCTGCTGACTCTGGCTCATCTGTGGCGCGTCGTTGCGGAAGACCGGAATCTGGCGACCGACCCCTGGTACGTCCTGATAACCGTTGCCGCGGCCGGTCTCAGTCTCTGGGCCTGGCGCGTGCTGCGGAAAACAACCGGCTAGCGAGCGTCTATTGTCCTATCCAACACAGACGGCGATGAATCACTGCCTGAGGCCTTGGGTGACGCGACTCAGCGGCGGTCACTCGCGGAACTAGTCATTGACGATCGGCGAACTGCCGGATGGAGTCATCCTGCTCCGCGCAGGTGAAGGCCGCCATTACCCCTCCGGTCCGATGCAGAGCGTCTTCCTTACGATGACCTTCCTCGCGGGAGACCAGTATGTCGACGCGACTGCCGGCACATTTCTTCGAATTCCGGCGGCGTGATGCACGACTTCGAGAACAGGACCGTCCTTCGCGCGGGAGCACTCAACGTCTTTATCCCCGGCGGGTTCGAATCCAACATGCCCGCGATTGTCGAGCGGTTTCGCGCGCAAGCCTGAAAATCTGCGGGGCCTAAGGGCTTCCGCCTTCAACCAGCGCGTCGAACCTTCCCCGAGATCGAGCTTGACTCGCTCATGAGCTGCGGCCGCGTCCATGCTGCGTCGAGCGTCTTCTGGAAACAGCGCTTTGGGACGATCTCCACTCCGTCGGCGCGGAGCCTGTCGTAACGGGACAGCTTCTCCGGATAGCGCGAGATGGAGGTCGGCTGGTAGTTCATGGACAGGAAGAAGCTGTCGGTCAAGCTCATGGCGAAGAGCTCGCCGATGTCGCGAGCGCGCGCCAGCCGCTCGACGCCAAGCACTACCTGTGTACCGAGACCGGCACCATGCTCGCTCCTTGCAACGGCCACCGACGAAACCTCGGCGAGCGACGGAGAGTACTCGTCGAGCGCAGCGCAGGCGACAATGCGCCCCGCTGCGGAGGCTACGACATAGCCATCGAGCTTGATTCCGATCTGTTCGCGCGTGCGCGGAAGCATCAACCCCTCACCCGCAAAAACCGAAACAAGCTCCCAGATCGCATCGGCGTCAGCGCGAGCCGCGGGACGGATCGAGGTCCGCACTGGCACTGCTGCGGCCGGTCGGAAAAGGTCAAGCGAGGATACGGAGTGATTATGCACACAGAATGTATAAATAATCATTGCAGGGTGCGCAATACCGATTCTGAAATTTCGTCCCGGCGATCGTGTCGTCGTCGCAAACTCAGGCGTCCAGACACATATTGCAGTCGACTCCAACCCCCACCTCATGCGCCGAGCCTTCCGCCGGTTCGCCATCGCTTTTTCTGCAGCGTCGATCGCCTTTTCACCCCTGAGTGCGCAGCAGCCCGCGGTCGAAGCGCGCCTTGCCGGTCTCGACAACTTCATGCAGCAGGTGGTCAAGGACTGGAACGTCCCTGGGATTGGCGTCGGCGTCGTCCACAAGGACAAGCTGGTCTTCGCGAAGGGATATGGCTTTCGGGACTATGGGAAGAAGCTTCCGTTTACGCCGACCACCACTGTTCCGATAGCGTCGAACACCAAACTGTTCACAGCTGTCGCCGCCGGTCTGCTGGTAGACGAGGGGAAGCTCGACTGGGACAAGCCAATCCGTCAATTCGTGCCGAGCATACAGTTTTTCAACGACGACTTGAACCGCACGGTGACAATGCGAGACATGCTGGCCCACCGCACCGGCATCACTCGTCACGATCTGATCTGGTACAAATCGGACTTTACGCAGAAGGAGCTGTTCGAGCGGCTGAAGTACCTCGAGCCGGCGGAGCCAATACGGTCGGTCTTTCTCTACAACAACATGATGTACTCGGGCGCCGGGTATGCCATCGAGCTTCTTTCCGGCAAGACGTGGGAAAGATTCGTTGGCGACCGAATCCTGAGCCCGCTCGGCATGACGCGAACGAGTTTCACCATCGCCGACATGCTGAAGACGCCGGAGCCCGGCGTGCCCTATACGGAGCGGCGGGACAATACTGAGCTATACAGCATCCCTTACTACAGCGACGCCATCGGCGTCGCACCAGCCGGAGCAATCAACTCGAACATCGTGGACATGTCGAAGTGGCTCATCGCACTGATGAACGAGGGAATGCTGAACGGCAAACAGGTAATACCAAAGGGAATAATCCGGCAGACGCTGGCACCGGCGATCGCGTTGCCGAACACCGGACTCGAGGTTCGCGGCTGGGGCGAGATGCTCAACAGCAGTTACGGTATGGGACGCTGGACGACGTCATACCGGGGCCGCCTGCTGGCTTACCACGGTGGCGACCTGCCGGGGTTCCATTCGCAGGTCTCCACTATGCCGTATGACTCACTGGGGGTGATCGTCTTCGTAATCGGGAATCACGCGGCCCCGCTGTACAACGTCGTGTCGTACAACGTCTACGAGCGCCTTCTAGGCATGTCACTGACGCCCTGGTCGGAGCGCCAGAACACAATCCGTCTCAAGAACAAGGAAGAGAACAAACGGGCGCGGACCAAATCCGGCGGCGGGCGCGTAGCCAATACGCGACCCTCCCACCAGATACGGGATTATTCAGGAGAGTTCGAGCACCCCGCGTACGGCGTACTGACGATAGCCAGAGGCGACACATCGCTGACCTTCGATCTTCACAAGGTCAAGCTTCCACTCAGTCACTTTCACTATGACCGGTTCGACACTCCGGACGACGAGCAGGATGGCAAGTGGTCGGTGAATTTCCTGACAAGCCCGCAGGGAGAAATCGACCGTGCCGAGTTGTCGCTCGACGAAGCGGCGGTGATTTTCAAGCGGCGGGTGCCTGGGACGCTGTCGTCCGCCGCGACGCTGCGCCAATACGTCGGCACTTACGAAACGGCGAGCGGTGGAAAATTCGACATAGTCGTGCGGCCTGACGGCACTCTCGCCATTCAGTACGCGAGCGGAACGTTTCAGAATCTCATTCCCTGGCAGCCACACCGTTTCCGCATCAAGGAGTTTCCCGAGGTCGTCTTTGAGTTCTCTCAGACCGCCAAGGTGATGGAGCTCAAGCAGTCAGATCCTTCCGGCGAGTATCGGTTTGTGCGCAAGTGAAGGCAGGATTCGGCGTCGGGCACCGTAGTACGTCGAGGCACCAGGCTAGCACATTCAATGTTGTCGAGATCGCGACATGAGTCCCTCGCCGGCGGATATGTGACTCTCGTACATCGGGTGCGCCTTAGAAGCACGCGATCCTGATTGCGTCAGGCAGGGGGTTCTTTTCCAGTTGCGTGCTCCCAGCCAATTGCCGCGCCCCGCTTCGCGACGAGCTGACCGACCCCCACAGCGAGCGCACTCGCCGCCGTCCACAGCAGCGCGTCCTTCCAGCTAGTGTCCGGCGATTCCGGTTCGTCCGGCGCATCGTCATCGGTAAAGGCGCGCCAGCCCGTCTCCATACCTCTTTCGATCAGCGCCTTCGCCAGCATCGCCGACGCAGCGCCGACAATCATCCAGGCCGCCTTGCGTGTGGTTCTGTTCATTGGCCTATCTCTGCGCGTACACCTTCGTACGTCCGGCGCGGTCGAAAGTCAGAATGTCGTACCGCTCGCGCGTTGCACCCTCCATCCCAGGCGAGCCCATCGGCATTCCCGGCACCGCCAGGCCCAGCACCGCCGGCTTTTCCTTCAGCAGCTTCCGGATGACCTCGGCAGGGACATGGCCTTCGATCACGTAGTCGCCAATGATTGCCGTATGACATGATTTAAGCTCGCCGGTTACGCCGTGCTTCTGTTTCAGCAGCGAAAGATCCGGCATGTCCATCGACTCCACCTTGAATCCGTTCTTCTCGAGGTGCTCCATCCACTTCACGCAACAGCCGCAGTTGGGGTCCTTGTAGACCTTCACCAGCGTGGCATCGCCACCGCTGTTCGACGCAACGATGGCAGCGCCCGAGCCAAGGCTCGGTGCCAACGCATCTACGTCAGGCGCTTCTGTCGCCGATGCGGGAGACACTGCCCCACCAGCAGTGCTCGACGTGCTCGCCGATTCCCCGTCACGCGCCTCGCACCCAACAGCGGTCAGAACGATTCCCGCAATCGCTGCGATCCGCCCAGCGAAATTGATGCCTTTCATACGGTCTCCTCGATTGGTGCGCCAGCTTCCTTCCACGCCCGCCACCCGCCGGCCATTGACGCAACATTGGTGTAGCCCATTCGCTGAAGCGAGTCCGCTGCCAGCGCCGACCGAAAGCCTCCACCGCAATGCAGTATCAGCGCGCTTGCCTTGTCCGGAACGAGCTTCTCGATATCCCGCTCGATGATACCCCTCCCGATGTGTTCTGCACCACGCGCGTGACCCGCCATCCATTCATTGTCTTCGCGGACGTCGATCAGGCGCGCTGCTCCTTCGTCGACCGCGCGCATCACGTCGGCCACACTCATCTCCCTCACCCGGACGCGAGCATCTTCTGCCAGAGCCAGAAATCCGGGAGAATGCTGAGGATGATCACTCACCTTACGGACGCTCCGTCGAGCTCGGAGATGGTCCGCGTCGAAGCGGGCCGCGTTCTTCTGGCCTTCGAGGCCACCACCTCAGCCCGCGATAGAACACGCAGAATGTTTTCCCCCGCGAGCTTCTTCATGTCGCCATCCGACCATCCGCGGTGCGCCAGCTCGGCGAACAGCGCCGGATACTTCGAGACATCCTCGAGACCCTGAATGGTGATACTGATGCCGTCGAAATCACCACCGATGCCAACATGATCGACTCCCGCCACCTTGCGAATGTGCTCGATGTGATCGGCGACGTTCCCGATTGTCACTGCCGGCCGGGGATGTGCCGCCACCCGCGCCGCTGACGCAGCGCGAAAGGCAGCGGTGTCTGTCCCGTGCTGCCTTCGCAATGGGAGCAGCGCCTGATTCTCCTCCCGCTCATAGGCCGCGGCGCTTCCCGATATGAACGAGGCGACGAATGTAACCATCGCCACTCCGCCATTTGCCGGCAGCCGCTTGAGAATGGAATCGGGAATGTTGCGCGGGACATCCACCAGCGCGCGGGCGTTCGAGTGTGAGAAGATGACGGGTGCCTCGGTTACATCGAGAGCATCGCTCATCGTTCCCGGCGACACGTGGGACAGATCCACGAGCATTCCCAGCCGGTTCATCTCGCGCACGACTTCCTTGCCGAATGCCGTGAGACCGCCATGTCGCGCCGAGTCGGCGGCCGCGTCGGCCCAGTCCAGCGTCACGTTATGCGTGAGCGTCATGTAGCGCGCGCCAAGGTCGTAGTAGGCGCGCAGAGTGCCAAGCGAGTTTTCTATTGCATGACCGCCCTCGAGGCCGAGCAGCGATCCGATCTTCTTCTTTCTGAAGGCACTCCTGATCTCGCTGGCGGTAAGCGCCCACTGAAAACGCTCCGGATACATCTCGATGAACCGTCGAGCGATATCGATCTGCTCCATCTGCACTCGTGCGAATCCGGAGTCACCGACTTCGCCCGGTATGTACACGGACCAGAACTGCGCGCCCACCATTCCTGCATTGAGACGTGCGAGGTCGGTATGTCCCGTGGTGCGCTTGCGAAGATCGTAAGCGGCGACGTCGCGCGGCGCCGTGGTACTCTGGCGTATCGCCCAGGCGAGATCGTTGTGACCGTCGATCAGAGGGGTAGACGCCAGTACGCGTTTGGCGCGGGCGAGATCCTTTTCAGTCGCTTGTGCAGACATCCGAACGCTGATGGTGGAGAGCGCAAGCAGTGCGAGAAGACATCTCATTGAACTCGTTCCGGGCAGAAGAGAGCAGGCGAATCGCGAAGTATAACGCGCTGGACTCACCTACTCCATCAAGCTAGAATCCGCGAATGAATGAAGACGCGGGACGGACTCTGGACTTCGGTGACCAGCAGTCCCTCGACTCTGCCCTGTCCGTCTCCGCGCGCGGGCTGCAGGAATCGGGGATACTGCGCATCACCAGGCAGGTTCGCGCGCTGCTGGTCCACGGCGACGACATCGTGAATCTGACGGTGGGCGATTTCGATCCCCGATACTTCCCGATACCGAACGCACTGTCGCAGGAGATACAGGACGCCGTTGCCCGCGGCGAGACCAACTACCCGACTCCGGAAGGTATGCTCGCGCTACGGCAGGCAATCTCGAGCTACGTGTTGCGAACGGCGGGAGTGCGATATCCGGTCGATTCGATCGTTGTCTGCAGTGGAGGCAGACCGGTGCTGTATGGCGCCTACCGCGCCATCGTGAATCCCGGAGATAAAGTCATCTACTCCGTTCCGTCGTGGCAGAACGATTCGTATTCGTGGCTCACCGGCGCTGAATCCCTGGAGATACAGGCCAGCGCCGAGACGGGATTTCAGCCGACG
>JALYOO010000051.1 GCA_030856845.1 Gemmatimonadota bacterium | reverse complement strand
GTTCCTGCGCTCGAGTGTTCTCGACACGCTGGCGGGCCGCGCTGAATACAACCTTGCTCACATGCAGCGAAACATCCGGCTGTTCGAGATCGGAGTGGTGTTCACCGTCGGCAGCCCAACTCCGAATGGCGCCCCTGCGGAGCGAATGCACGCTGGCGCGCTGATCATGGGAGAGAGCCGGCCTCCTCACTTCACTGAGCCGCGGCCGCCGCAGTTCGACGAGTGGGATGCCAGGGCGCTGGCGGAAAGCATATCCGCCGCGGCCTTTCCCGATGCGGAGATCCGGCTGGCGCCGTCCGTCGGTGACGCTCTGTGGCTGGTGACAGTGAATGATGTTGCCGCGGGCTCGGTCGTGCGCGTGAGGCTGGCTGCGCCAGTGTGGGCGGCGCCAGCGTTCGGAATCGAAATCGACATGGAGGCGGTCACTAACGAGGCTCGGCGAACGAGGCGCTACAGTCCGGTCCCGGCGATGCCCGCAATGGAAGTCGATCTGGCACTGGTCGTGCCTCACACGACCGGAGCGGCCGAAGTCGAACATGTGATCCGTGAGTCGGCGGGTGAGCAGCTCGAGTCGCTCGCGCTGTTCGACGAGTTCAGGGGGCCAGGTATTCCCGAAGGCGCACGGAGTCTTGCATGGCGATTGACGTTCCGTCATCCGGAGCGCACACTTCGCGACAAGGAAATCCAGGGTCGTACGGCAAAAATTCTCGGCGCTCTCGAGGCGGTACTTGGTATCAGACAGCGAACCTCCTGATCACGACCCATTCGATGAGCTTCAGCGGCTCGTCAGGCACCTTGGCGACGAGCTCGCGACGTTTCGCCGCCGCGCTCTCCAGGCTGAAGCGCGCGTCAAGGCGATCGACGTGTCACCGGGCGCAGCACGCATGAGCCCGGAGCGCATCGACAAACTCGAGCGGGAGAACGCCGAGCTCAGGGTGCGCGTCGAGACGGCGCGTTCACGTACCCGGCAGATGCTCGAGCGCGTTCGTTTTCTGAGGCAGCAGCACGAGGAGGCTGCGCGATGACGGTACGCAAGAACGTGGTCAAGGTCACGATCCTCGGCGGCGAGTACACGCTTCGTACCGAGACGACTCCCGAGCATGCGCTGGCCGTGGCCGGGTATGTCGATAAGGTGATCACCGAGACGATGGAGTCTGGCCCCCGAGTGGAGAGTCACAAGGCGGCCATTCTCGCGGCGCTCCGGATTGCGGGCGAGCTGTTCGAGGTGCGCGAGGAGCGTCGCGTGCTGGCCGAGCGGACGCGCGGCCTAAGCGAGGAAATCAAGCCTTGGCTCCCCCCGGTCAAGCGGCACGATTAGTTTAAGCCCATTACGCGACGAATAATCGGCGCGATCGGGGCCGCCTGTGGCACTGCCGCGGGCTCTACATAGATCGGTCTAATGAACGAATCGGCGTTGCTTGCCGCGGCTGGCGCTGTCGTTGTTGCTATCGCCGCCGCGGTTTCTTTCGTTTTAGGTAGGCGTGCAGGGAGGGGATCGGAGCTTACGCGTCAGAGAGAAGCCCGCGCAACCGCTGAGGAAACGGCGAAGCGCGTGCTCGACGACGCCGCCCGCGAAGCGGAATCACTGCGCAAGAGCGCTGTGCTCGGGGGAAAGGAAGAGCTGATCCGGCACCGCGAAGACTGGGAGCGCGAAGCCCGCAAACGCCGCGAAGAGATAGAGGCGGAGGAAAAGCGCGTACAGGAGCGCGAGAGCCTCCTCAACCGCAAATATGACTTGCTGGAGCAGCGCGAACGCGAGACGAGCACGCGCGTGCTCGAGCTTGGCCGGCGCCAGGAGACACTCGGTTCGAGAGAGCTCGAGGTCGAGCGCCTGCTTACCGAAGAGCGGCGGCGACTCGAGCAGCTGGCTGGACTATCAGCGCAGGAAGCGAAGAACGAACTCGTGCAGCGGCTGGCCGACGAAGCACAGGCGGATGCCGCCAACCGCATCCGCGACATTCGCGAAGCGGCCAAGCGCAATGCCGACCGCGAGGCGAAAAAGATCATCGCTCTCGCCATCCAGCGTATCGCGGCAGAGCAGACCGCCGAGACGACGGTGTCCGCCGTCGCACTGCCGAATGACGAGATGAAGGGTCGCATCATCGGACGCGAAGGCAGGAACATTCGCGCCTTCGAGCTGGCGACGGGAGTCGATGTCATCATCGATGACACGCCGGACACAGTCGTCGTCTCGTGCTTCGACCCCGTTCGTCGCGAGGTCGCGCGTCTTTCGCTGGAGAAGCTCGTCGCCGACGGAAGAATCCACCCAGGACGGATCGAAGAAGTAGTCGCCAAGTCCCGCGAAGAAGTGGACGTCGGGATAATCGACACCGGTGAGCGCGCGGCCTACGCGAGCGGCGTGCACGGCCTGCACCAGGAGATCATCAAGCTGATCGGACGCATGCGCTGGCGTACGAGCTACGGTCAGAACATTCTGAACCACTCGCAGGAAGTTGCGTGGCTTGCGGGAATCATGGCGGCGGAGCTCGGTCTGGATGTCGCAATGGCACGGCGCGGCGCGCTGCTTCACGACATGGGGAAAGTGCTGACGCACGAGCACGAGGGAACTCACGTTCAACTGGGCGTCGAGATGGCGACCCGGTACGGCGAGCATCCGCTCGTCATCAACTGCATCGCCGCCCATCACGACGACGTTCCGCATGAGAGCGAGGTATCGGTCCTGGTACAGGCTGCCGACGCAATCTCCGGATCGCGCCCCGGCGCGCGGCGTGAAGCTTTCGAGACTTACGTCAAGCGCCTCGAAGGGCTGGAGAGAATCGCGTCGAGCTACCGCGGTGTCGACAAGGTGTTCGCGATTCAGGCCGGCCGCGAAGTACGCGTAATCGTCACACCTGACGACGTCGATGACGGGCGGATGACTACGCTGAGCGAAGAGATCGCGCGCCGCATCGAGTCCGAACTTCAGTATCCGGGCCAGATCAAGGTCGTTCTCATCCGCGAGACACGCGCGGTGGACTTTGCCCGCTGAGCTGATCGACGGAGTCGCTATTGCCCGGTCGATACGCGAGGAAGTCGCCCGCGACGCTGCGGCACTCGCGATACAAGGAATAACGCCGGGTCTCGCAGTGATACTCGTCGGCGACGATCCAGCGAGCTCGGTTTATGTAGGCGCGAAGAACAAGGCGTGCGATGCTGCAGGTATGCGCGGCAGCACTATCCGCCTGCCGGCTGACACGTCGCAGAGAGTGTTGCTCGAGCTAATCGAGGATCTCAATCGCGATGACGAGGTTCATGGGATTCTCGTACAGTTGCCGCTGCCTGGACACATCGACACGGGCGCCGTCGTACTGGCAATCGACCCGGCGAAGGACGTCGATGGGTTTCACCCGGTGAATGCCGGCAAGCTGATGGCGGGCGAGCGTGACGGTTTCGTGCCATGCACGCCGGCGGGAATTCAGGAGCTGTTGCGCCGGACCGGCGTGGTAACTGACGGAGCGGAGTGTGTCGTCGTCGGAAGGAGCAATATTGTCGGAAAGCCCATCGCGGCGCTGATGTCGCGCGATACAGCCGGAGGCAACAGTACCGTTGCAGTCTGCCATCGTCATACGCGCGATTTGGGAATGCATACGCGGCGCGCGGAGATTCTCATTGTCGCTGCAGGCCGGCCGCAGCTGGTGACCGGTGACATGATCAGACCCGGTGCGGTGGTCATCGATGTCGGCGTTAATCGCGTGACGGACTCATCCGCGAAGAATGGCTACCGGCTGGTGGGAGATGTCGACTTCGATTCGGCGAGTGCTGTCGCGTCGAAGATCACCCCGGTGCCGGGAGGCGTGGGGCCGATGACGATCGCAATGCTGCTGGCAAATACAATTCGCGCGGCGACGGCCGTAGCTGCGCGCACGGCACACCGCGCTTCCGTTCCACACCCGGCTGGAAAATGACTCACTCACGCGGTGGCAAGCCGGTCGACTACGGAGGGGAGAACCTGTTCCGACCCGCCAAGCCGCCGGCAAAGCCGGGCTCGAGTCGTGCAAACGCGATGACGATCACCGAGCTCAACGAGGAAACGAGAGCACTTGTCGAGCGCTCCTTCGGGTTCTTCTGGCTGCGCGGGGAAGTCACCGATTTCAAGCCGCACCGTAACGGACACTGGTATTTCTCGCTTCGCGATTCCGTGTCGCAGATGTCGTGCGTCGTGTGGAGCCGTGATCAGCACGCCATACCGGCGCCGCCCGACGAAGGAATGCAGATCATCGCGCTCGCGCAGATGACGATGTACGCGGCTCGTGGCGCGCTCCAGCTGCGTATCGGCCGCATCGAGGCAGCAGGCGACGGCCTGCGTCGCAAAGCGATGGAGCGTACGATCGAAAAATTGAGGGCCGACGGATTATTGTCGGCCGATCGCAAGAGAACGCTCCCGAGATTCCCGAGTTGCATTGCAGTCGTGACCAGCTCGAGCGGTGCGGCGCTCCACGACATCATATCCGTTGCGCAGCGCAGGCGGCCCGGCGTGCGCGTAGTCGTGTCATGCGCCGCGGTGCAGGGAGATACCGCACCGCGCGAGATCTGCAATGCGATTGGCAGAGTGATGCGATGGGGCCGGGCCGACGTGTTGATTGTCGGCCGCGGCGGCGGATCGCGTGAAGACCTGTGGGCGTTCAACGACGAGCGTGTAGCGAGGGCGGTCGCCGCCTGCCACATACCGGTGATATCAGCGGTTGGGCACGAGGTCGATGTCACGGTCTGTGACCTGGTCGCCGATGTGCGGGCAGCTACGCCGTCCGCCGCCGCTGAAACCGCGATACCGGCACTCTCCGACTTGCTCGCCGCTCTCACCGCGCAGCGTCGGAGGCTCAACGGTGCGGTACTCCGCCGCAACGAAGCCGCGGCGCTCTCGTTGCGGACCGTCGCTCGCAACATGCGCTCGAGCTCGCTTCGCGCGGCGGAGCGGCGCCGCTCGTTGCTTAAGGGAGCGGCGGGTCGCCTCAACGCGCTCAGCCCGCTGGCGACGCTGGAAAGAGGCTACGCGGTCGCGCGCGCGGAGTCTGGTGAGACACTCACCTCCGCGTCGCAGTTCGATGCGGGGCAGACTTTCGAGTTGCTGCTTCGCGACGGCGTCATTGCGGCGAATGTGCAG
>JALYOO010000464.1 GCA_030856845.1 Gemmatimonadota bacterium | reverse complement strand
GTTCATCCCCCCGCAGGCGGCCGTTTTCGGAGAGATACCGTGGGATACGTACACTGTGCTTCAGGTCAACGATCCTGAATTCAGCCTCGGCGGCGCAGCAGGGCTCGAACATCAGAACTCGCACCTCAACATCGTCTCATCAGCTGTCATCAACAATCCGTTCCTCGTCTCGCTGTACGCACACGAAGTGTTTCACGCCTGGAACGTGAAGCGGTTGCGACCGGCGGACATGATGCCTTACTCCTACAGCCGCCCTCAGCCGACGACACTCTTGTGGATGAGCGAGGGAGTGACCGACTACTACGCCGACCTTTCGGAGCTGCGCGGCAAAGTCATCACTCCGCGCGGATTCTATTCGGTCATCACGCGCAAGATCGACGACGTGGCTGACTCTCCGCCCACCGCTCTCGAGGATGCCTCACTGTCGGCGTGGGTCCATCCGGTGGATGGCACCGACGATATCTACTACGACAAGGGGTCGCTCGCGGGACTGCTGATCGACATCCTCATTCGCGATGCGAGCGACAATCGCGGATCGCTCGATACGGTCATGCGTGAATTATATGGGACTACATATAAACGCGGCCGCGGGTTCACGAGTGCTGACTGGTGGAGCGCCGTCTCGCGTGCTTCAGGGGGAAAGTCGTTCGCTGATTTCGAGCGGCGTTACATCGACGGACGTGATCCGTTTCCTTACGACAGCGTGCTGCCGCTGGCCGGTGTCCGTTTGCTTGTCGAGCGCACCGTGCAGCCTTCGCTGGGAGTTGCGGTCTCCGGAGACGAAGAGGGTTCGCGTGTCGTTCAGGTCGTCGTGTCAGGACCTGGCTCTACAGCGGGGATCAGGCTCGGGGACTATCTGCTGTCGATCGGCGGTATCGACGTCGCCGACCCGGCATTCACCCAGAAATTCAACTCGAAGTACGCGGGCGTACCACCGGGATCAACGATCGAAGTTCAGGTGCGGAGAGGCACGCAGCGCCTGACACTGACCGCGCCGGCGAGATTCAACACAGCCGAAGGCCGCCGCGTAATCGAGATTCCCAACGCGCCGGAGAAAGCGGTCAGGGTACGCGACGGCCTGTTGAACGGTACCACTCGACCTTAGCGGGATCGCGCGGCGCCGGTCCGGTCCATCGCTCGCGCATGATCTCCTCCACCTCGGCGATTTCGCGCGGCGCACGTGACACCCATTCGACCGCTGTCGGCGTCACGATGTAGTCGTCCTCGATCCGCACGCCGATGTTCCTGTATTTCTCTACCGCCGGCCGGATCTTCGCTATCAGGCGGCGATTGCGCGGCGTATCCGGAAGAATCTCCAGCAGGTTGGATCTGACGTAGATCCCCGGCTCGATCGTGAAAGCGCTGCCCGGTACGAGATTGCCGGAGCCTGTCGCCGCGCCCGCATCATGAACGTCGAGTCCGATCGGGTGTCCCAATCCGTGCATGTAGTACATGAATGACTGCTGACACTGCTCTCCCGTTGCGCTGCAGTCGTACGTCGCCGCAGCCGACTCGATTAGCCCGAGCCGCGCCAGGGCCGCGCTAATTGACGCCGACGCCGCTTCGCTCAGAGCGCGAGCCGGTCCGTTGACGGTCGCGGCTTTTTCCGCTGCCGCCTGAGCGTCGCGGACCGCTTGGTAAATCTCACGTTGTGCCGGCGAGAACCTGCCGTTGGCGGGGATAGTCCGCGTTACGTCGGCGGAGTATCCGCGATACGCCGCGCCGATGTCCATCACGATCACGTCACCGTTCTCGATGAACCGGTCGTCGTCACCGTAGTGCAGCGTCGTCGAGTTCGGGCCGGAGCCAACGATGCTGACGAATCCCGGGCGATCCGCGCCGTTGCGCCTGAAGGTGTACTCGATCAATGCCTGGATCTCGAACTCGTTCATGCCCGGCTCGGTCGCACGCATCGCTTCCCGATGGGCGTCAACGGTGATCGCGATTGCCTTGCGCAGAAAATCCAGCTCCGTCGCGCTTTTCACCCTGCGGCCTGCTCCGAGCTTTGCATTGCCCGGCTGAACTGTGACACCGGGATTCCGGCTCACGATCGCTGCGACGATCTGGTCGTCGCGGCTCTTGAGCGCCCGTGCGGCGTTGTAGTCGCCGACGACGTGAAGCACCTTCGGCGCACCCGCCGCAAACACGGAGTCAATCACCGTATTGAGAGTACTCGCCGGACGCGCATCGAATCCATAAATAATGCGTGCCGAATCCACTCCGAGCCGGTTGCCTTCCCACACTTCGCGGGCAGGATCCTTGGGCTGAACGAAGAGGATCGGCTTTCCGACGACCGCCCCGCCACGCACTACCATGAGCAACGCGGATTCTGCTTCGCCGAGCCCGGTGAAGTAGCTGAACCTGGAATTCTGGTAGAACCAGGAATAGTCCTCCTCGGGGGCGGGAGAGCCGAACGCTACTGCGACCCCATCAGCCAGTCCCTGGGCGAAGGCGGTGCGTCGAGCAGCGTATTCCGACAGCTGGATCTGCGCAGCAGTGGGCAACGCGCATACTGAAGAAGTCGCAATGGCGACCAGGGCCAGCCGGCGAAAAAGTTGTAGTGTGTATCGGAATTTCATGTCCTGTGGTGATAGTTGGTGCATTGAGAGCCACTTCCGTCCGATATGGTGACGCGAGGGAAAGCGGGTTACGCCCTCAGAACGGCTTTCGCGATTGTCTGCAGCTGCATGTTCGAGGTTCCCTCATAGATCGCCCCGATCTTTGCGTCGCGGTAAAACTTTTCCACTGGATAGTCCTTCGTGTAGCCATATCCCCCGAACAACTCCACGCAAAGCGAGGTGACCCGCTCGCACACCTGCGACGAGAAGAGTTTCGCCATCGCTCCTTCGCGAGCAATGTCACGGCCAGCGTCCTTCAGACGTGACGCGTTGTAGACCATCAACCGCGCTGCTTCAAGATCAGTCGCCGCCTGCGCAACCTGGAACTGAATACCCTGAAACTCCGACAGCGATCTTCCGAACTGCTTGCGTTCGTTCAGATACGCGACGGCCGCACGCAACGCACCCTGCGCAACGCCGATCATCTGAGCCCCGATTCCGATGCGACCCTCATTCAGAGTCTCGATCGCGATCTTGTAACCCTGTCCAACGGGGCCGAGCACGTTTTCCTCCGGGACTTCGCAACCGTCGAGCAGAAGCTCAACCGTGCTCGAGGCCCGAATGCCCAGCTTGTCTTCCTTTTTTCCGACGGCGAAGCCGGTAAAGTCGCGCTCCACGATGAAGGCGGTGATCCCCTTGTATCCCGCCGATGGATTGGTGTTCGCGAACACTATGTACACACCGGCTTCGGCACCGTTGGTGATCCATAGTTTTTGTCCATCGAGGATCCACCGGTCGCCTCTTTTTTCGGCCCGTGCGGCTAGACCGAACGCATCGGAACCCGACCCGGACTCCGAAAGCGCGTACGCCCCCACGGTCTGAGAGGTGAGCATCGGCAGATATCTCGATTTCTGCCCGTCATTCCCGTAGCGCGTGATCGGATAGTTGACAAGAGTGTTCTGCACGTCGCAGACAATCGCCGCCGCCGCGTCGACCTTGCTTATCTCTTCGACGGCGAGCGTTACCATGAACAGTGAGCCGCCCGCACCGCCATACTGTTCCGGAACCTCGATTCCCATCAGACCGAGCTCGAAGTACTTCGGAATCAATGCAGGAGAGATCTTCGAGGCCTTCTCCATCTCCATCACCAGCGGCCGCACCTCCTCCTCGGCGAACGCGGCGACGGCGTCGCGGAACATCTCCTCCTCTTCGGAGAGAATCGTGAGCGCGGGACGCGGTGATGCGGTGTCAATGGTCATGCGGATGTCGAATGCGTGTGAGCTATCTGGGGTTTCATAGAGGCGGCTGTCCTGAAGTTGGCGCGCGCGCAGAGATGCGGAAAGCCCGGACGAATCAGCTGACGGAGGCGATGAACCCGTCGTCATCGCTCGGTGCGCGATGCAGCGTGGTCCTCCGCGCAGCCGGGCTCGCTCCAAAGAGTGCCTGCGAACGCACGCTGGCAGCGACAGCCTCGAGAGCTCGCGTCATCTCCTGGCGCGCGAGATTCACTGCGGATCGATATGACATTCGATAGCCGCCGAAGGCCTCCAGGGCCGCAGCGGCGCCGAGGGCGGTGGCGGGAAGGCCGATCGTAAGAGCAGCGATCCCGGCGAGAAGCTTGGCCCCGAAACCCGCGCCGATTACTCCGCCGATAACACCCGTACCTCCTGCCCACCAGGAAGCCGCATTGACGTTGCGGCGAACGCCCGGGCGAAGGTCAGCGTACATCGTAACTTCGGTCGCGGAAGGGGCACCGGGCGACGGCTTCAGCGTGACTTGCACCTGCTTCGCCTCGAGCTGGTGACGAAGGCCAAGCCAGGTGAAGCTCATGTTGTAGGTCATGCCCATTCCGGCTGCCGTGCCCGGCAGATCGAAGACGAGCACGCCACCGTCAAGCGGATGTCCTCCCACCGGCTCCTTCAGCGTGAGCTCCCACGGTGACTGCTGAAGCACGAGACCAAGGGCTTGCAGCACGCGATGAGGCGGTGCTGCGACGATCTGAGTTACGGCGCAGCTGCGCTCGCGCGTTCCAAGAATCCGGGTCGCGCGCCGCTCCTGCCATGGCGCGGTTTGCGGCGTTGCGATCTCGCCGGACTTGTTGGATGGAAGCTCCGCCAGCGCGAGCGACACGAACTGCTCGGAGATGCCGGCTTCGATCGCCGCTGCCTGAACGTGCTTCAGGCGGTAGCCTTCGATCGGAACGTCCGCCGCATTGCGTTCCGACGAAGCGCTCGAGGTGAGTGATGGTGTCATTCGCGTTGCGCCGAGCCGCTGAAGCGCGTCGGCCTGAAGCTGCGCTGCGCGTCGCCACAGCAGGGCGGCCTGCGTCTCCGAAAGAAATTTGTCGCTCTTCGAATCAGTCGAGGCCGCGTCCGATTTTGCGACAGCGAGCGCTTCCTCCAGAGCCTCCGCGAATTCTTCTCCGGCGGGATAGCGGTCCGCGGGATCCTTGGCCAGCGATCTGTCGATCACCGCCGCCAGAGCGGCCGGCACTGACGGAGCAACCGATGACAGGGGCGGCGCGTCGCGCGTAACGTGCGCAACGAGTATCGCGGACGCCGAGTCGGCGTCGAACGGAAAGACACCGCTGAGCACGTAGTATCCGACGACGCCGAGGGCATACAGGTCGCTGCGGCCGTCGAGGTAATCGCCCGCCGCCTGCTCCGGGCTCATGTAATGAACGGTGCCAAGCACATTGCCGGTGGCGGTCAGTCCCAGCTCACGACCGTCGCGCGCGATACCGAAGTCGGTGACCAGGGCTCGTCCTGAACCCCGCTCGATCATGATGTTCTCGGGTTTCACGTCGCGGTGAATGACACCCCTCGCGTGCGCATACGCCAGCGCCCATGCGACTTCGCGCAGGTACATCACCGCCTCGGCGGCAGGCAGCGGTCCGCGCGCGCTGAGGCGTTGCGCCAGACTTTCCCCATCGACGTAGGCCATCGCGAAGAACGCGTGGCCGTCGACTTCATCGGCGTGGTAGATCGGAACGATGTTGGGGTGTGACAGGTGGGCGGCCGTTCTCGCTTCGCGGAGGAATCGCTCGCGCGTGTCCGCCATACTGGCAATCTCGGCCGGCAGAACCTTCAGCGCGACCTGACGGTCGAGCGTCACGTCGCGCGCGAGGTAGACGATGCCCATGCCTCCGCGGCCAAGCTCCCGTTCGATCGTGTAGCGCTTGGAAAGCGCGGTAGCCAGCGCGGCGGAGTCCAGAGTTCCGGGTCCGGGCATGGCGGGCAATCTATTTGGGCGGTGCGGTCGTTACCAGCTTTGCGGTTGACACGGACACCAATCGTCCCTGGCCGACCGCGGAAAGTTGCCAGGACGCGCGCAATCTACGTTTCGCCTAGTTATCCAGATCCCATACGACGGATGAGATC
>JALYOO010000461.1 GCA_030856845.1 Gemmatimonadota bacterium | reverse complement strand
CGACATCGCCCTTCACGTCGGTGATGACGATCCGGGTGGTGTCACGCGCGGCGTCGCCCGATGCCAGACGATAGGCCATCACCGCGCCAAACGATGGATTGTCGGCGACGAATACCTTGTTGCCGTTCCACATCTGCGTGAACGTCTGAGCGTACTGGTATGCAGTCGGCGACTGGAAGAACCATGCGGACTTCTGCGCCATACTGTCAGCCATCTGCTCGAGAGCGGCGATGTCGACGACATAGATCGAGCGGCCATGAGTTCCGGCAATCAGCTCGCGATCGCGAGGATGGATCTTGAGGTCGTGAATGGGAACCGTCGGAAGCCCATTCATGAAGCGCTGCCAGGTAGCGCCGCGGTTGGTGGATACATAGGCGGCGACATCAGTCCCGACGAACAGAAGGTTCGGGTTGTGCGGGTCTTCGCGAACAACGTGAATGAAATCAGCGCCGTTGGAAGGCAGATTGCCGGCGATGCTGCGGAAGCTCCGTCCGGAATCAATCGACACATAGAGATAGGGCTTGAAATCTCCGTCACGGTGCCGGTCGAATGAGACGTAGACAGTCGCGGTGTCGAAGCTCGACGCTTCGACCCGGCTCACCCAGCTTCTTGCCGGCAAGCCGGGGAATCGCTGCGTCAGATTGGTCCACAGCCCGCCGTCGTTCGCCGACACCCACACATTCCCATCGTCGGTTCCCGCCCAGAGAATGCCTGGGCGCACCGGCGACTCGGCGATAGTGGTGATCGTGCTGTGCGTTTCCGCTCCCGTCGCGTCGCGAGTGATCCCGCCGGTGGTGCGCGTACTCATGCGGATGCGCGCCGAATCGGCGGTGGTAAGGTCGGGGGAAATAGGAAAGAACCGGTCCCCGCGATTGGTCGACTTGAGAACGCGGTTCCCCGCCATGTACACCGTCGTCGGGGAGTGCGGCGAGAGGAAGAAGGGAGCGCTCCAGTTGAACCGGTAGCGGCGAGCCGAATCTTGAGCGGCTCGCGCCCGGAGCGACGCTAACGATCCCGCGATTTGAGGTGTCGCGGGCTGGGTCGTGTCGCCTCGTGCAACGATCATGGAATCCTCGAAGCTTCCCCGAGCTCCGCCGGTTCCGCCGCGCATTATCGGGAAGCGCGCTCCGCTGACGATGTCGAGCCGGGAAGCGTTCCCGCCCTGTGACTCGCTGTAGATGATATTCGGGTTGGTGGGATCGGAAGCGGTATAGAATCCGTCGCCGCCGCCGACGTTGAACCAGTCGGGATTGCTGGGGCCGAATCTGCCCCGCGTGCGGCTCGGCCCACACCACGAGCCGTTGTCCTGCAGGCCGCCGCAAACTCGATACGGCTTGGCCATGTCGAAGCTCACCGCGTAGAACTGTCCGATCGGGAACGTGTTCGGGAAGTCGTACGTCCCACCTCTGTCCCACGTGATGGCGATGCCGCCGTCGTCGCCGATGATGAAGTGCTCGGGGTCGCGAGGATCGATCCACATCGCGTGCCAGTCGGTGTGTATCGACAGCGCTCCGCGCCGTTCCGTCTTGCCGCCGTCATCGGAGAAACGGAATACGGACGACATCCAATAGATGCGATTCGGATCGCGCGGATCGACACGAACCTGCGAGTAGTAGAAAGGCCGCGCGTCCTGCGCGTTGCGCTGCATGAGAGCCCAGGTCGCCCCGCCATCGGCAGACCGGTAGAGTCCGCTGTTGAGCCGCTGTGCTTTGGAAGTGTCTGCCGTCTGTCCTCGTTTCAGCGGATTCGCCAGAGTGTCCGCCTCGATCAGGGCGTACATGGTTTTCGAGTCCGAGGGAGCGATGGCAATTCCGATTCTGCCCTTCATCGTCGCGGGAAACCCGCCACCCTTGGTTTCAGTCCACGTTGCGCCGGCATCAGTTGATTTCCACAGGCCGCTTCCCGGCCCGCCGCTGCGAAGGAAATACGACCCGCGGATTCGCTCCCAGCTGGCTGCCCAGAGAGTGTTTCTGTCGGTCGGATCCATCACCAGGTCGATGAACCCCGCCCTGTCGCTGATGAACTTCATCAGCTTCCACGTGGCGCCGCCGTCGGTGCTTTTGTATAGTCCGCGCTCCGGGTTCGTTCCCCAGGTTCGGCCCACAGCCGCCACGTACACGACGTTAGGATCCTGCGGGTCGACGACGATTCGTGCGATGTGCTCGGTTTTCTCGAGACCGATGAGCTTCCACGTCCGTCCGGCGTCGGTTGATTTATAGATGCCTCCCCCGGGAGAAATCGAGTTTCGCGCGTCCTCTTCACCCGTGCCGGCGTAAAGAATGTCAGGATTGGACGGCGTGATGGCGATGTCGCCCAGCGAGATGACTCGTTCCTTGTCGAAGAGCGGAAAGAACATCGTTCCCGCACTCACGGTTTTCCATATTCCGCCGGTAGCGGTGGCGACGTAGAACACTTTGTGATTTCGGGGATCGACTTCGATGTCGGTGACCCTGCCTCCCATGTTCGCGGGCCCGATCGAGCGCCATCGAAACGCGGACATCGTGACGGAATCGAGTGGGGTCGACAGTTGAGCGGCGGCGGCGTCCGCGAAAAGCAGTGCGGCGCCGGCGGCGAGCAGGGGAATCCTTGAAGAACGCATGTGGGGTGCGTGGGGGTATGTCGCGTGCACCGGG
>JALYOO010000443.1 GCA_030856845.1 Gemmatimonadota bacterium | reverse complement strand
CAGCGGCGACCCTGACCGGTCGCTGTTGATGAGATGAAGAACTTGCGCGGGATTGTACGTAACTGGACGAGGCTTTCTCATCGGCCCTCCTGCAGCCCGAGCTCCTGCGCCACTGCCGGGAGCCCTGGGCGCGTTTGTTAGTGTCGCTGAACTACGGCTTGAAATGAGCCGGGCGGCGCGCGGACTGGCCGCGCTCGTCATGTTCACCTCATCGCTTGGCGGATGCGGGCCTCGCGCCCACATCCCATTGCGACCCATTGAGTTGCGCGGCTCCCTCGCACAGACCGATAGTGGCGCTGTACTGGCGGGGAGCCTCGCGCCGATTTTATACCTCCAGAGGGATGAAGTGTTCCCTCTATCCCGGGCGGTCGCGGTACTCCACCCCAGCAAGCGCGTAATCGCCTACCACCTGCTCTGGCGCGACGACGTGCACGGGTCGTGGATCCCATTCACCGTGCCGACCGACCAGGAGGTCGTCTGGATCGGCTATGACTCCAGCAACGTCCCGACCGAAGTATGGACATACTGGCACGGAGTTATACTCCACACGGCCTGGCCCGGATCTCAGGTTGCGATCAACGTGCAGTGGGGGAAGCACGGCTCGCTTCCACGGGGCATCCGCGAGAGCGATCTCCCAAAGACCCAATCGCTCAACTTCTACTACGCGGCGACCAGGTTTCTCCTTCCTGACATTCTGCTCGGACGGATAACGCGGAAAGGGCCTATTGGCTTCTACCACAGTTACGCCCGATATCGCGACTTCTCGCGGCCGATGCTTCTGGCGCCGGTCCTCGACGCCATCGTCCGGACGACCGATCCGCGCCAAGTCCTTAAAGCCGTGTTTGGAGACTATTCCCGAAAACCCAACTGGCCACCAGGCATGAGCGACCTGTCGTCCTTTGTTGAGCGACGCTAGATAGCGTAGACGATGTCTCCCTCCGCGTCGATCCCGATCTCGTGCTGCATCCCACAGACGCCGCAGGTCTTGCTGATATGCCACACTTCGCCGAGGGCACGTCTGTCTGCGGGGGAGGCCGGTCTGACGCGCATTTTCTTGAAGCTGTACTCACCGCAGTTGTCGCATGGATGCGAACGCGCAATTCGCTCCGCCCTTTCCTGGGTAATTTCCTCCTTCAAGCTCAGCTTCCGCCCAGCTTCCGCGGATCTCCCAGGGAGGGCGCAGGTGGCTCCGCCTCGCTTCGGTGTGCCGGCATGGCCGCACGGGACACGAGCTCTCTCAACCCGCCGATCGCACCCATCACGCCTGCGGCCTCGGCGGGAAGAAAGATCGTCGAGTTCTTTCCCTGTGCGAGCGTGGGCAGTGCCTCCAGATATTTCATCCCGAGCAGATACATAGCGGCCTGACCCTCGGGAAGCGCTGATGCGATTTTGGTGATCGCCTCTGCTTCCGCATCAGCCATGGCGAGCCGCGCCGTAGCGAGGCCCTGCGCGCGAAGAATCGCAGCATCCTTTTCACCTTCAGCGCGCCGGACCTGCGACTCGCGTACGCCTTCTGCCTCGAGAATCGCGGCCCGCTTTCCGGCTTCCGCATTGGTTACCGCGGCACGGCGCTCCCGTTCGGCGCGCATCTGCAGCTCCATCGACTGCTGGATATCGCGAGGTGGCTCGATCGCCTGAAGCTCGACGCGGGTGACGTCTACTCCCCAACCGATCGACGCCTCCTCGATTACTTCGCGCATTCGCTTGTTGATCACGTCGCGGCTGCCGAGCGTGGAGTCCAGCTCCATCTCCCCGACGATGTTGCGAAGCGTCGTACGGGTGAGCGTTTCGAGTGCGTAGGGAAGATTCTGAACCGAATAAGTGGCCTTTTGCGGATCGGCCACGCGGTAATAGATGACGGCGTCGATGTCGATCGTGACGTTGTCCTTGGTGATCACCGGCTGGCTGGGGAAATTCAGGACCTGCTCGCGCAAGTCGATACGCGAGGTGTGTCCCGCGGTTACCCGTTTGATGCCCGTTACGTCGCTTTCGAAATACCGGACATCAATGGTGCGGGGAACTTCAACGAACGGGACGAGAATGTTGAGCCCCGAGCGAGCCACGCGGTGAAACCTTCCCAGCCGCTCCACGACCATGACCTCGGCCTGTCCGACGATCTTGAAGGACTTCGTGGCAACGAAGATCACGAAGAGCGCTACAGCGCCCAGAAATATCAAGCCACCCATGTGACACTCCGGCAGTGTGTTGTCGGGGGAATAATGCAAAAAAAACCGCCATCACGGATTCCGCGATGGCGGTGTGACGCGAAAGCAATCTACTGACGACTGGCGGGCGGCGTCTGACTCAACACGGCGGCGAAGAGATCGCGTTGTGTGGGGCCCTGCCGGAGCAGGTCGACGGAGCGTCGAAGCTGCGCGTCCTCGGCAACATCCCGACGTTTTGCGGTGGAATCGCCAAAGGCAATACGCGCGATACTGGACCCGAGAAGTCTGTCTATCTCGGACCCGCCGGCCTCGTACTGCGCCCTGTCGATCTTCACGCCCTGTGCCACCAGGCGGGTGTAGAACTCGTCTCTCCAGGCTCTCAAGACCGCGAATCCAGGCTGAACTTTTCCCTTGTGCTCGACCGCGTAGTTGACAAGGGTCGAGCGAACAATCTGAGCCTTTGGCGCGAGAGCGGCGAGCAGCTTCTGCTCATCGGTGGTCAGCGTATCGGGCTGCACGATGACATCGGGTGTAACCGCACCACCGCCGTACACGGTTCGTCCCGCATCCGACTTGAATTTCGGGCGTGACCGGCGAACCGAGTCCGTCTCCATCGAGTCGGGAAGGACTTCCACGAACGATCCGTCGGGCAGCAGCTTACGGTCTTTCTGGATCGAGCGCCCGCTCGGCGTATACCACTTTGCAGTGGTCATCTTGAGGGCGTATCCGCCCTCGAGAGGATAGACCGTCTGGACGAGCCCCTTTCCAAATGAAGTGGTGCCGACGATCACCGCGCGGTCATGATCCTGAAGGGCTCCGGCAACAATCTCCGACGCGGACGCCGTGCGACCGTCAGTCAGTATCACGAGCGGAATGTCTGGCGCAATGGGGTTGTCCGTCGCGTGCAGGACTTCCTGATATCCGGCGCGTCCGCGGACACGCGAAATCTCCATTCCCTTTGACAGAAACAGATTTGCCACCGTCGCCGACTGCTCGAGGTAGCCGCCTCCGTTACCACGAAGATCGAGGACAAGGCCACGCGCGCCTTCGCCGCTGAGACGTCGTATCGCGGCCTGGAGCTCGTCGGTTGCTGTCTCGTTGAACTGCTGAAGCGGGATGTATCCCACTTTGCCATCGAGCATGATCGCATATGGAACGGCGGGGATTCTGACGTTGGCTCGCGTGAACGTCACCGCGATCGGCTCGACGACGCCTGCCCGCATGAACTTCACGTTCACCTTGCTGCCTGGCCGCCCTTTCAATACGTCCGACACCTGAGCCGTAGTCCATCCCCGGGTGTCCGCGGTGTCCACCCTCACGATTCGGTCGCCCTCGATCACTCCGGCCTGCTCAGCCGGAGTATTCGGGAAGATGCGCTGCACCGTGACGAAACCCTGAACTTCTGCGATCTCCATTCCGACTCCGCCGTACTTACCGCCGGTCTGGGCCGTGAACGTTGCCAGCTCCTTCGGTGAAAGCAGAACGGAGTAAGGGTCGTTGAGCTCGTGGACGAGACCGCGGGCAGCTTTCTCGTAGAGAGCGGCGGCATCCACGCTGTCGACGAAGCGTCCTGACACGATCGTCAGAACCTGGTCGAGAAGGCGGGCACCATCACGGGTGTCTCGCTCCTGCGCTACGAATCCGCCCACCAGCAGCGGTGCGGCAACGAGCGTGGCGAGGGCGAGCTTGCGGCGAGTCGACATGCTGTTCTTTGTTAAAGAGACTTTCTGAAGGTACTAGGTACGCTCGGAAACTGTGAGAGTTCCAGCGCAACCGCTGTAATCATACGTTCTGTGAAACTGCGAGGATGCATCACTTTGACACTGCGGTGGCCTTACGCATTACGGCTCGCGAGCACGTAGTCGACGAACCACTCACGTGCGACCTGACGGAATGCCGCACTTCGGACGAGTCCGGCTCCGACCAGCATTTCGTTGGCTGGTTGAAGGACGCGCTGAAGGTGCGATGGATAACGTTGGGCGAGCGGGAGTTGCTGCGCGAGGTCGTCGAGGGCCACCCTCCAGGTGACTGTGCCGAGCACTCTTGCTACCTCCAGCAGGCGATACAGGCGGCGGGCAACCGGGTTGGTAAGTGACTGATAGAGAGGGGAAGAGAGAACGACAGTTGATCCGGCCGCGATGTTGCCCCGCAACAGAGGCGATATAGTGACTCGCGCGTCGCCCGGCTCGGAGGCGGTGAGCACCGGAAACAAGGTGAATTGCTCGCGGTCCGCGAGCCGCCGACGCTCGATCGCCACTGAGCTCAGAATCGTGAACCGGTGGTCTGCCGGTGCAGGGCTGCCCGCAGCGGTATAGACACCACTCGATTCGAGAGTCGTTCGTTCAAGGCGTGTCAGTGCCGAACGCAGTTGCTCGTACGTCCTTCCGTCAACGCGACGGGCGATGGAGCGGAGAAACGAATGGAGAGTGAAGCTGACGGTGCCGTCATCGGGGAAACCGGCTTCGCTGTAGCGATGCAGGATCTCGATGTAGACGTCCTGGTCGAAAGTTCCGGGGAGACGGTCACCGGGACTGGGAAGAACCCGCCAGCGGCCTCCCGATGGGGGCGAGTATGTTATAGTCGACTCATCCGCCGAGTCGCTCAGCCTGAAAATCGGCAGCGCTTCGAGCGATCTGTCCAGCGTAATGGCTCGGTTCGCAGGGCGCCTGCGGGCTGCGAGAGTCATGTCAGGTGAAACTGTTGCAACTCCAAAGATGCGGCAAGGAGCGGATACCGCCACCACGCTGTATCACGCTCGAACCGCATTGAGGTAGCTGAAAGCAATGGCCATCCTGAAATACGGCGCGCTGGCGCTGCTCGTGTTAGCCATGTTCGCCATGATGCTCATCGGCATTCTGTCGGTGACGCGTGGCGCCACTGTCAGAACAGTGATAGCGGAAGGAGATCGTGAAGGTCCGCCGGAGGTAAGTGATCCGCTCTTTCCAAGGTCGATAGAGCTTTTCACCGGGACCCACATCGAGCCCGGCAACAAGGTTGAGATACTACTGAACGGAGAGGGTAGCTATCCACCGCTCTGGAAGGATCTCGCAGCCGCCCAGAAAACAATCACGGTTCAGCTCTATTACTCGCAGCCTGGTGCCGTCGCTGACACCATGTCGAAGTATCTGGCCGAGCGGGCGCACGCCGGTGTGCGCGTGCTGCTGCTGCTCGATGCGTTCGGATCGAAGCCGCTAGCTGGCGCTTGGGTGGAGAATCTCGAGCGGTCGGGCGTCGAGGTACAGTGGTTGCGGCCTCTCAAGTGGTACAATCTTCACAAGACCACCAACCGATCGCACGTTCGCGTGATCGTTATTGACGGGCGCATCGGATATACTGGTGGATTCGGCTTGGCCGATTACTGGCTCGGGGACGGGCGGCACGACCATCAGTGGCGCGAGACCAACGTCAGGTTTCAGGGTCCTACCGTGGCGGCGCTGCAGTCCACGTTCGCGGTTGGGTGGGTAGAGACCGGGGGAGAGCTTTTGACAGGCGATCTCTTCTTTCCACCGACCGCCTTCGAGGAGGAAGGCAACGTCAACGCCGGTCTGATGCACAGTTTGCCCACTATCGGGAGCACTACCGCGGAGCGCTTCCTGGCGCTGACGATAGCCGGGTCCCGCAAGACTCTCTACATAACGAATCCGTATTTCGTCCCGAATGGTGACTTCTGCAATCTTCTCATCAAGGCGGTGCGGCGCGGCGTGGACGTGCGGGTGATGACCGTGTGCGCGAAGACCGACGTGAAGACGACATGGTATGCGGGACGTGCCCTGTATGAGAAACTGCTGGAAGGTGGCGTGCGGATCTTCGAGTACGAACCCACAATGATGCACGCGAAGACGATCGTGGTTGACGGGATCTGGTCGTCGGTCGGCTCGCTCAACTTCGATAACCGTTCAATCGCGTTCAACAGCGAGTCGCAGATCGTCGCGCTCGATGTGAACGTCGGCAGGAGGATGGACCAGATCTTCCTCGATGACCTGAACTACTCCGAGGAGATCAAGCTCGAGGCATTCCGGAATCGCTCCTGGAAGGGGAAGGCCATGGAGTGGGGCGCGAGCAGGATAGTGAGGATATTGTAGCGGGGACTCGATTTCGGGCGGAGACTTTGCAACACCGGGTGCGGAGTGCATTCGTCCCGGAGCAATGAGGCACACCCTCCCGGAGTCATGACGCAGATTCTCCGCCGGTTCCAACCCGAAGTCCGAAAGTGGTTTGCCGAGGCGCTGGGCAAGCCGAGCGCACCGCAGCGCCTGGGCTGGCCGGCGATCGCCAGCGGCGAGCACACCCTGATACTTGCGCCGACCGGGACGGGGAAGACACTGGCGGCCTTTCTGTGGGAGCTGAACGCGCTGATCGCCCAAGGGATGAAGGAGCCGCTGGGCAACGGCGTTCACCTGCTCTACGTCTCGCCGCTCAAAGCCCTCAACAACGATATCCAGCGCAACCTCGATACTCCGCTGGCAGAGCTGCGACGGCGCTTTGAGGCAGCGGGAAGGGATTTTCCCGAGATCCGGGTAGCCGTGCGCACCGGTGATACGCCTGCTTCCGCACGGGCTCGCATGCTTCGGAAGTCTCCGCACATTCTGATCACCACCCCGGAGTCGCTCAACATCATGCTGACAAGCCTGCGGGGGCGAGGCATGTTCGGCTCGACGCGCGTTGTAATCATCGACGAGATACACGCGATCGCTGGCAGCAAGCGAGGTGCACACCTCGCCCTCACGCTGGAACGGCTCGAGCAACTGACGCCTCAACCGCCACAACGCATTGGGCTGTCGGCAACGCAACGTCCGCTCGAGGAGGTTGCGCGCTTCCTGGGCGGCTGCGAACAGAGCGAGAACGGAAGTCCGCGCTTCCGCAACGTGACGATTGTGGACTGCGGGCTCACCAAGAAAATGGAGATATCGATCGAGTCGCCGGTGCCCGATCTGGGAAATGTCGGGGGGAGTGTGTGGCCGGCGGTCGCTCCTCTCGTACTGAACCATATCCGCGCTTCGCGTACGACGCTGATCTTCGTCAACAATCGCGCGCAAGCGGAAAAGATCGCGGCGCGCGTGAACGTGCTAGCGGAGGAGGAAATAGCCCAGCCGTATCACGGCTCGCTGTCGCGGGAACGACGGCACATGCTCGAGGAGCGTCTCAAGGCCGGCTCGCTCAGATCGCTCGTTACCACGAGCTCGCTCGAGCTTGGAATCGACATTGGCTCAGTGGACCTGGTGATTCAGCTGCAATCTCCGAAGCGTGTCGCCGCCGGATTGCAGCGCATTGGCCGCGCCGGTCATACGCTCGGTGCGGCGAGCCGGGGAATTCTCGTCCCGACATTCAGGGACGACGCGATGGAAATAGCCGCCATCGTCGCTGCAATGAGGGCGGGAGAAGTGGAGGCCACGAAAGTTGTACAGAACTCACTCGACGTATTGTCGCAGGTGATAGTGGCCACCGTCTCGGTGGACGATTGGAAAGCCGCTGACCTCTACGCGATGGTGGGGCGGGCCTATCCCTATCATCGGCTGACGCGGGGTGCCTTCGACGAAGCGCTATCGATGCTATCGGGAAAATACCCGTCCGACATTGCAGGCGAGCTCGAGGCACGCGTAACGTGGGACCGAGTCACGGATCGCGTCACGGGGGACCGCGCGGCGCGGATGACGGCTGTGATATCGGGAGGGACAATTCCCGATCGCGGCCTCTACACCGTGAACCTTCCCGATCGGACCCGGCTTGGCGAGCTGGATGAAGAATTCGTTCATGAGTCGCGTGTCGGGG
>JALYOO010000433.1 GCA_030856845.1 Gemmatimonadota bacterium | reverse complement strand
CACCTGGACCGTCGAACCCAGATATTCTCCGCGCCGCTCCTTGGTGATGACATTGAGGTAGATGCGGCCCGTGGTGACGTTGTTCGCCTGCGCCAGCGAGCGATCTATGAAACGCTCGTAGTGGCCCAGGTCGAGGTCGGTCTCAGCACCGTCATCGGTGACGTAAACTTCGCCGTGCTGGAACGGCGACATGGTGCCCGGATCGACGTTCAGATATGGGTCGAACTTCATGATCGTCACCCGCATGCCTCTCTCCACGAGAAGCCGGCCAAGGGACGCCGCAGCGATGCCCTTGCCGAGCGAAGAAACAACCCCGCCGGTGACGAAGATGTAGCGCGTCTGTTGACTGGAATGCGTTTGCATTGATTAGCGTCCGGCGATGAATTCCTGCCACCGCGCATTAGCGCGGCTCAGGTCGTCTTCAGTGTCGATCCCAACCCCGGCGACTTCTTCCGCAACGGCTACTCCGATCGGAATTCCCGCCGCCAAAGGTCGCAGCTGTTCGAGGCGTTCCATCTTCTCCAGACCGGTAGGCTCGAGGGAAACCCATCGCGACAGCGCGGTGCGCGAGTACGCGTAGACGCCGATGTGCTGCAGCATGCGGATGCCTTCAACTTCGCTGTCGCGCCGAAACGGAATGGCGCTCCGCGAAAAATACAGAGCTCGGCCGTCATCACCGACGACGACCTTTACGATGTCGGGATTCGATCCGATGTCCCATGGCGCCGGGGAGGCAGCGGTTCCGAGAGGAAAGCGGCCCGATGAAACCAGTTGAGCCGCGCCTTCGATCGCTGCCTTGCCAATGAACGGCTCATCTCCCTGCACGTTCACGATCGTCGCGAAATCGGCGTACTCTGGCATGTTCGCGACTTCCGCCACGCGTTCGGTTCCCGATACGTGACTCCCGCTCGTGATTACGGACTTGCCGCCCGCGTCGTGAACGGCTGACGCCACAGTCTCGTCGTCGGTGGCGACAACGCAGGCGTCACCGACATCCATGGCAGACACTCTCTGCCATACACGAACCACGAGGGGAACACCGGCGAGGAGTCGCAGCGGCTTGAGGG
Source organism: Gemmatimonadota bacterium (assembly GCA_030856845.1). Lineage (GTDB taxonomy): Bacteria > Gemmatimonadota > Gemmatimonadetes > Gemmatimonadales > Gemmatimonadaceae > UBA4720. The sequence goes on along the minus strand of JALYOO010000433.1, from coordinate 967 downwards.
GGAGCCGAACCGCCGCGAGGCGCGCCGGGATTACCACCAGCGTCCTCACCCAGTACCTGAAATCGCGCGGCTGGATGCAAGAGTCACGCCATCAATATACGCGCTGCCCTCAACATCCGCGAGTTCCAGCCCTGCGCTTCGGTTGAGGCCCGCCGGAAACTATCCGATCACAGCGACACGCCGATCGAAAATGCGCTGCGCTGACTGAAAGGGGTCCTGGAATAGCTTGGGTCGATGTGATATTCGACCTTGAGCAACCGGAGGCCGATTCCAACGCCAAGGTTTTGAATCAGATCAGGAATGTCACCCGTGCCGGCTGAGCCGGCTGCGTAGCGGAGGCTCACCGTCGGAGCACCGAGGAACGGCACCAGCGGGCGCTTGAGCGGCATCGAGTATTCTCCTTCGACGTAGAGCAGGTTGTCGCCGCCGAGGGCCAGCAGGTCGACCGTTGCGAGCGTGCCCGCGCCGCCGAGGTAGGCGAAACGTTGAGGCGGGGCGGGGTCACCCGGAGTCAACACCAGATGCCCGCGAAAGGCAAAGCGCTGGGTACCGAACGTCGGAAAAGACGCTTTACCTCCGAATGTGAGCTGAGTGAAGTCGCCACTCGGATTCTCGGAAGCGATGTAAACCGGCGCGTCGAATGCATGCTCGATCCGGCTGTCGAGAGTTCCCTTTACATCCTGTTTTTCGTAGTCGTAGACCAGCCGGCTCATCGCGGATGTCAAGTGACCGCGCGCAATTGCCGGGTTCGGGCGCCGCATCTTGAGTGAATCGGTGCGTCCGAAGAAGCTCCACGCTCCGCCGGTTGCTCCAACACTCGGGCCAGTCGACCACGCATTCTCGAACAGACCTCCCGCCGACGCCTCGAACGCCGATCCCGGCGTTCCAAACGAGTGAGACAGCTCAGCGGTTGCCCGGTCGGCCCGGAAATAGTTCCGCGCGTCGCTGCCGACGCCAAGTACTGCGC
>JALYOO010000424.1 GCA_030856845.1 Gemmatimonadota bacterium | reverse complement strand
ACCGTGGGATGTGTCGCTGTCAGCGAGCGGCAATGCTGGTTGAACGGAACTCAGCTCCTCACGGGTTACGCCCGCGACTTGAAGGTGCATCCACATCATCGTCACGGCGCGGTGGCAGACTCTCTCTCGATGTACGCCGTTCGTGCGAACGCGAGACTTCCGGCTGGCACACCCACGCTCATCACGGTGCTCGCTGGCAACCGGTCGATGGAGAGAAGGCTGGAAGGCCCCCGCGGACTACCGCGGTTCGAACACGTCGCCACGGTGCGTACTCATTCAGTCACCATCATGTGGAAGCGACGCCTTACCCGTGGACACGCTGCACTGCGAATCGAACGGGCAGCGTGGAGCGATCTGGATGAGATGATCTGGTTGTGGCAGCGAGTAGCTCCCCAGCGGCATTTTGCCCCCGCATTCGACGCGCACCGCCTGTCAGGATGGATCCGGAGCGCTCCCGGCCTGGACATCTCCTCGTACCTGCTCGCCCGTGGACGCGACGGAATGCTGCTTGGATTCGTCGCACTGTGGGATCAAAGCTCCTTCAAACAGCTCCGCGTCGAAGCCTACTCGCGCCGCATGGCCGCGGCTCGGCTCTGCTTCAATACCGTCGCGAGCGCGGTAGGTGGCGAAAGATTGCCCGCACCAGGATCGGCGCTTCGATTTGTCTCTGCGCTGCACATTTGCGTTCCGGGCGATCGGTCCGACGTGCTCCGAGCGCTGGTGATCGACGGGCACAATTCGCTTCGTCACGTCGGCTACTCTTTCATGAACTTCGGTCTCGACGTCAAGGATCCGCTGTCGGAAGCATTCAGCGGACTGTTCGCCCAGCCGACCGATGTAAACGCGTACACCACCGCGCGTGAACCAATGACACCGTACGCTCGGTCGACATTGCCCTTTCACTACGAGATTGCCCTCGTATGAACGGGGTGTGGCATCGAATGGCGGGCGCCATCGTGGAGAGGCGGCGCTGGGTATTCGGCGCATGGATCGTGATCGGCGCGGTTCTGCTGCCGGGCGCGGCGCAAGTTCATCAGCGGCTCGACGTCGCCGCGCGCGTCCCGGGTAGCGAGTCGGCTCACGTCCAGGAGCTCCTCGCGACGCAGTTCGCGGCGGGATTCGCCCAGTACGCGGTGCTGGTCATCACCGGTACTCCATCTCCCGACACACCGACCGGACGCGCATTCCTCGAGGCGGTGGTCAACGATGTCTCGATGGTCCCTGTAGTCTCGAGAACTCTGTCCTATCTGAACACCAGCGACAGCATGTTCATCGGGGCCAACGGTGAAACATTCGTCATCGCCGGATTGAATACCGGAGATCGCAGACCCGATGACATCGTACCTGTTCTGCGCGAAACGACGAAGCGAATTCGGAGCGCGACGGCCCCCGTGTATCCGGATGTCGACTTGATGTGGACCGGCGAGAGCGCCCTCAACTTCGACGTTCGTCAGGCGAGCGCATCCGACGCCGAGCGGGCCGAGAAGCGCGCGCTGCCGGTCACGCTATTCCTCCTCGTCATTGCGTTCGGTGCGGTTGGAGCGTCATTCCTTCCGTTGATTGCCGGCGGGCTAGCCATCGCCCTGGCGCTGGGAGCGGCGGTAGTAGTGACTGGATTCTGGCCTCTGTCGATCCTGCTCCAGAATGTGGTGACGATGCTCGGGCTGGGGCTCGGGATAGACTACGCATTGCTCGTCGTCGGAAGATTTCGGGAAGCCCTGCGCGTTGGAGCAAACGCGTACACCGCTGCTCGCGATGCGGCGGAGCACGCCGGCCACACGATAATCCTGTCAGGTGCAAGCGTCGCGATTGGGTTCGCGGCCCTGCTGGTTGTCCCGGTGAACGAAGTTAGGTCGATCGCCATCGGTGGCCTGCTCGTGATCGCGATGTCGGTGCTCCTGTCGGTGACCCTTCTGCCTGCCCTCCTCGCGGGGTTGGGTGATCGCGTAAACTGGCTCCGTATCCGCGCCCTCGAATCGCGAAGCGGCTCGCGAATGTGGCGCCGATGGGCAGGGTTCGTCTGCGCTCATCCCCTGCTGGTGCTTCTGATCGCAGGAATTCCGACGGCGATACTGGCACTTCAGGCCCGACGTCTCAGCGCCGATCTTCCGCGCGGCGACTGGCTTCCGCCCGCAATGGAATCAGCGCGCGGCCTCGAGTCGCTGAGCACGATGAACCGCAGTGGAGTCGTTCACTCCATTCGAATCGTCGTCGGACTGCCGAGTAACTCACCGTGGGATTCCCCGAGGGGATGGGAAGCCGTGAGAAGGGCAACCGCGATTCTTGCCGCCGATGCGCGTGTCCAACGCGTGCGTTCGCTGCCCGGCGTCACCGGAATGATCACTCCGAACCTTCAGCTGATATCAGCTGTGCCTGCACAGGTGCGTGGCTCCCTCGTCAGTGCCGACGGGCGATCGGCGTTGATCGAGGTGATGCCGTCGGAGGCGGCATCGCAGCACGGAGCAATGGAACTCGTTCGCGAGCTGAGAGTCCGTCCGGCATCAGCGTTGACCGGCCTGGCCGGTACGACCGTAGCGATCGGCGGACTGCCCGCGTTCAACGTCGATTATCGGGCCGCTATCGGCGACCGGTTCTGGAGCGTCGTAAGCGCAGTGGTGCTGGTGACGATGCTCGCCCTCATGGCCGGGTTTCGCTCCGTGATGATCGCGGTAAAGGCTGTTGCCCTCAATCTTCTTTCGGTTGCGGCCGCGTTCGGCGCAGTGGTGCTCGTGTTTCAGGATGGGATTGGTCTTCAACTGCTCGGCCTGTCACAGCCGCTCGATGGAACGTTCGCGGCGATTCCCATCATTGTCTTCTGTGTCGTGTTCGGCCTGAGCATGGACTATGAAGTGTTTCTCGTTGCCAGAATCGCCGAAGCAAGGCGGTCGGGTCTCAGTGATGCGGAGGCTATCGCCGAAGGGCTGGCACGCACCGGCGGATTGATCACCAACGCGGCGGCGATCATGATCGCTGTCTTCGCGGCGTTCGCGCTCGGCGATTTCGTGATCGTGAAAATTCTCGGGTTCGCCCTTGGCGTCGCGGTTCTGATCGACGCGACGGTAGTCCGCATGGCTATCGGGCCGGCGCTTCTCAGGCTTGGCGGGCGGTGGAACTGGTGGCCCGGCGAGAGGTCGTCAATCATCAGCCAGCGAGTTGTCGCGCACGAAGTCCGCCAGCTCTCCACGTGACGACACGCCGAGCTTGGCGAAGATGTTCGACATGTGCGTGCTGACGGTTCTCGGCGAGATGTCGAGACTGGCGCCAATCTGCTTGTTGGATTTCCGGAGGGCGACCATGCGTGATATCTCGAGCTCCCGTCCAGTGAGCCCGGAAGCACCCTCAGCGACGCTTCGCGATGGGGGCCGCGCACCGAGCTTCCGGAGCTCGTCTCGAACTGCATCGAGCTCACCTTCGGCTCCGAGCCTGGCGAAGACATCATGCGCCAGGCGGAGCTCACGCAGCGCACCCTCGCGATCGCCGCTATCGCGCAATGCGCCCGCCAACACGCGGCGCACGCGAGAGGCGCTGTCGGGATAGGGAATTGCCTCGAGAGTTTCGACTGCGTTGCGCAGCAGAGGAACTGCGGCCAATGGATCGCTGTCGCGAAACACGAGCAGCATTCCGTCGCACGCGTCCGCGATCGCGAGCCCGTAGCGACTGCTCAGACGAACCGCATCCCGCCGCATGCGTGTCAGATGCTTTTCCGCCCGCTCGAAGTCTCTAAGCCAGAGAGCCGCTTCTCCGACGACGGGCAGCAGCCACTGCAGCGACCAGGCGACGTAGCCCGAACGGTCGGCGACAGCGAGCCCCGCCTCGCCAATGCGAATCGCCTCCGCGCAGTTGTCAGTCTCCAGATGAAATGCGGCCAGTCCCATGTGCGCGGGCGCAACGGTCGGAACGTCCACGCGACCGTCCGTCACCATGCCCGCTCCGGAAAGCTTCCATGCCTCATCGAAGTACGCGCGGGATCTGGCAAGGTCATGTCGCCACAGATAGATGAGTCCGGTCCACACCAGCAGGCGCGGGAGGAGCGTGCGCTGACGCAATGCGCGGGCGAGCGCGATCGTTCGCTCGCCGGTATCGATGCCTGCGTCCCAGTCGCCGATGCTCGACACGTATTGCAGGTATAGCTCCGCCGTCCACAGAGGCAGCAGTGGTGATCTGAGCTGTTCCTCGAGGCGCTGGCATTCCGCGATGTGGTGCACCAGCTCGGCGGCATTGCCCGTCAGTCCAGCCAGCACACCCATCCCCCAGTGGGCGGTCCACTCGAGCATCACTTCGCCGGAAAGCTCAGCGAGCGCAAGCGCCTGCCTGCCGTGGGACTGCGCGAGGTCGGCCGGACCTGTCCACGCGTATAACAGCAGCAGCGCTCGATGCGCGCGGGCGAGCATCGGCTTGCTCCCGGCGTGCTCGGCGGCCGCGAGCGCCTGCTCCAGCTCCTCCTTTGCCGACTCTCGACGGCCAATCTCCTGAAAGCAGATACCCTTCGCGAGATGGAGCCGAACCAGCACTTCGGGATCAGTGGCGGCCTGCGCAGCACGCAAACCGTCGGCGTAGTGGTCGAGTGCCTCGTCGAACCGGCCGCTCCAATAACATGCCAGCCCCATGCGATGCTCGATTGTCGCCAGTGCCCTGTGGTCGGCCCTGCCACGCGCACTCTCGCGAGCCGCGGCCCAGAGAGTCAGCGCCTCTTCGTAATCACCGAGTCTCTGTCGCGCGCGTGCAAGCTGAAAGACAATGTCATCGCGATTGACCGGCTGCTCGTCGATGCGGTCCAGCATCTCGAGCGCGGAGGCGAGATACGTGGCTGCTTCTCTGTTGGCATAGGTTTCCAGCGCAATTCTTCCCGCTTCACTCAGGTACGTCACTGCTTTCGGAGCGAGAGAGCCGGAGTGAGTGAAGTGAAAGGCGAGCTCGCCGGCGTGCGACCGCGCACGCCTTCCGTAAAAGGCCTCGAGCCCTTCAGCGACTTTGGCGTGGAGCAGTCGCGCGCGCGGGGTGCCGAGTGATTTGTAGGTGACCTGCTGAAGTATTGGATGCGCAAAATCGAATGCCGCTCCCTGTGGACCCTGGACCTCTTCGAGAACGCGGCAGGTCTGCAGCTCTTCGAGGGTGTCGGCCAGATCTTCGTCATTCAGGGGCGACAGAGCGCTGAGCTGGTCGAAGCTTACGCGAGCTCCAACTACCGAAGCGAGGCTGGATAGATCGCGAGCATTGTCGGAAAGCCGTTCCAGGCGTGAGGCAACAGCATCGCGAACCGTGGCGGGGAGCTGAAGCGATTCCACTTCCCACCCGGTCCATCTCCCGTCTTCTTCTCGCAGCACACCGGAATTAATCAGCGACTTGAGCGTTTCCTCGACGAAGAACGGATTGCCGCGTGTCCACCCAAAAAGAAGGGCACTGAACTGGCGGACTGTTTCCCTGTCGACGCCGAACATCTCCTCGACGAGCGTTGAGATGTCGGCGTGAGTCAGAGGCAGGATGGGGCAATGCCTTGCGACACCGAGGCTGAGCAGTGACTGCTCGGTCGTCCGCAGCACCGGATTCGCGTCGCGCTCGGCGTCATTGTAGGAGCAGAGGAGCGCAATCGGCTGCGCGTGCAGCTGGCGAGCGACAAAGTGGAGAAGCTCCAGCGAGGACGCATCGGCCCACTGAAGGTTTTCCAGAATGATGCAGAGCGGCTGCTTGCCTGCGAAGCGGCCGAGGAACTGTGTGAAATTCCATAGCAGCCGCGCCTTGATGTCCGATGCGTCGATGCCGGCCGTCGCCCTTTCTCTCTCATCGAGAGTTCCCAGCGCCGGGAATAGATGCGTCAGCTCGGCGAGTCCACCGCGAGTCAGGACAGTGAGCGCAGCAGGTTCCAGCTTGCGTATCGAGGGGAGCAGCGCGTCGGAGAAAAGGGCATAGGGAATTCCGGTCTCGACTGCGTACGCGCGCCCGACCACGACATTCCAGCCGTCGCGCTCCGCCCTCTGCGCCGCGGTCACGAGAATTCTCGTCTTTCCCACCCCGCCTTCACCCGAAACGATCAGTGTGCGCCCGGTCCCTTTGGCCGCCTCGTCGAGCAGCGATGAGATCAACGCGAGCTCGGTCGCTCGTCCCACGAGCGGAAGCTCTCCCGCCGCGCGGCGGCTTTCGCGTTTTGAGCTCAATCGAGCCCGCCAGCGGGGGTTACGCTGACTATCGTGTGACGAATGCCGGCGCGGGGACCACGACGGTGAGCGAGCGATGTCCGGCCGCCCCGACTGAGCGCACAGCCGCCCACACATCGTCGAGCTGTTCGGCCAGCAGGTGGGAAGTTCCGGCGACCGGTATCACCTTTTCGTAAGTCGCGGACGTCGTTCGCCGAACGAGAACTTCGTATCCGGATGCGCCGTTAACCGGTTTCCACGTGAGGAGCCATTTCTGTCCACCGGACGCCTGGTCGCGGCGCGCTGTCACGCTGTCGGGGGGAGGAGGCGCCGCCGCAATCCCGACAACGGTTGCGGCGTTCAAGCGAGCGACGTTCGCCACATAGCCGAAGTTCACATCCGCGAGTCTGTCGGTGGGAAGATGCTGGCGCTTATAGTTCTCCAGGCGCTCAGTGAAGCGAATGCCGGGGTCGCGAAGGGTGACGAAGGGTGAATGGTCTCCACCGCGTCCGACGCGGTCCAGCCGAAACACCGGAAATACGGTAAAACGGGGCAGGTAGGTGATACCCGCCGCCCACGCGTAGCGCGCGAGCTCTCTGCTCGGACCGTTGTCGGGTTCCGCGCCGAATACCCGGACGCTTGTCGAATCGACAGTCCCGTCATCCGCGACGACGTTGCCGACGATGTCGTCGGTCATCGCCGCCGCGACTCGATAACCCGCAGCATGGAGGCGCTGTGCGAGGTGAGTGGAGCCCAGTAAGCCAAGCTCCTCGCCGGAATAAAGCGCGAAGATGATCGTCGCTTCGAAGCCTCGCGGAAAGCGCCGCGAGAAAACGCGCGCCAGCTCGACCACTGCGGCTGTCCCCGATCCGTCATCATCTGCGCCGGGTGCGTCCGACGTGAAGTCGAAGCGGTCGACGTTGCAGATGCAGGAATCGTAATGCCCGCCAATGACAATCACGCGACCGGTGTCCTTTCCAGGGAGCCATGCGAGAACGTTGACGACGTTCACCTTCGGCCGCTGCGGGTGACGGGTCACCTCGATCATGCCGGGATCGAACTCCACTCGAAGGCAGCCGCCGCACTCGCGCCCGTACGAGCCGAGCCGGTCGAAAAGAAAGCGACGCGCAGCGCCGATTCCACGCGTTGTGCTCGAGGTATCGCTCATCGTATGACGTGTTCCGAACGAGACCAGAATGGAATCGGTGTCGCGGATCCGAACCGGAGAAATGTCGGCCAGCACCGCGGCAAGGGAGGGATCGCGTTGCATCCCCATGCGAGGGTCGGCGCCCATTGCGGTCGATGGCGCTGGAGACGATTGCCCGCTGACCTGGGCGCCGGCAATGGACAGCCAGCCAGCGACGAATGCCGCGCCGATGAAGAATGTTCTCTGGCAGGTGTGGGTGCGCATGGCGTCGAATCTACAGCGTCGGGAGCCGGTGGAGTATATTCACCGGCCATGGCTTCGAATCAGGTGAATCCCGCTTCTCCGGTCACACGGTCGGCAGCCGACGAGCTGATCTGGGAGTGTCGCGAGTTCGCCGAGTTGACGCCGGATGATCTGTACGCGGCGCTCGAGCTGCGCCAGCGGGTGTTCGTGGTCGAGCAGAATTGTACGTACATGGATTGTGACGGCGTGGACCCGCTGGCGCGGCACCTGTTCGGCTGGCAGGGCAGCGGAGCCTCGCGCCGCCTGCTGGCCTATGCGCGAATATTCCCTCCGCGCGCGCAGTACGCGGAGTCATCCATTGGCAGGGTTGTTACCCATCCGGACGTCCGTGGCTCCGGTGGCGGAAGGTCGCTCATGGCGGAGTCGTTGCGGTTCATCGACGAATCGGGCTGGGGACCGTCGGTCAGGATCGCCGCACAGGTGTACCTGGAAAGATTCTACGAGCAATTCGGGTTCAGGCGCGCATCCGAGCCGTACACCGAGGACAACATCTGGCATGTAGACATGCTTCGTGCATGATCCGGAAGCTGGTACTTCCGCAGCCCGGCGCGGATTGAGAGAGCGTTTCGAGAATGGCGAGCCTTTCGCCGATTTCCTGAAGCGCGATCACGACAACGGCGAATTGTGGAACGCCATCTACAAGCGCGCGGTGCTCCCTCCCGATCTCGCGGATCGTGCGACTGCGATAGCGCGAAGATGGAGTCTCCTGGTGCTGAGCGAAGCGTGGTGCGGTGATTCCGTCAATCTTCTGCCGTTCGTTTCCCGACTGGAGGAGGCCACTCCAAACATCGAGATGCGGCTGATCGGTCGGGATTCCAATCCGGATGTAATGAATGACCATCTCACGCGCGGGTCGCGGTCGATCCCCGTCGTGATGGTGCTAGACGACGATTTCACGGAGAAGGGGTGGTGGGGTCCGCGCCCAGCTGAGCTTCAGCGCTGGGTGCTGGAAGAGGGTCTCCCGCTGCCGAAGCCGGAACGGTATCGTCATATCCGGACGTGGTACGCGAGAGATCACGGCAGGGCGGTGATTTCGGAGATTCTCACGATCGTCGAGCACCTGGAGGCGGGCAATGCGGCAGCGGCTGTCTGAGCTGTTGAGCTACATGGACGAATCGCGGTCGAAGCTGCTGGCGACCGTGGAAGAAAGCAGTCCTGCCCTGTCGACGCTGCGCGTCCGCGATGGTGAATGGTCGGTGGCGGAGATTCTGGCGCATCTCGCGATCGTGGAACGAGGCGTTGCGAGGCTGGTTGCGAAGGCGGTGGCGCGGGCGCGCGAAAGCGGCGTTGCTCCAGAGATCGATGACAGCTCGATCATGAATACAATCGATCACTTCGCAATGCTGAGCCTGGCGAACAAGAGGGCGGCGCCGGCCATGGTCGTGCCCGCTGCCGACACTCCGGCTGACGAGTCGCTTCAGTCGCTCTCACAAAGCCGAATCGCCCTCAAGAAAGCGCTGGCAGATGGCGACGGACTGGACCTTTGCGCGGTGAAGAGCGCGCATGTCA
>JALYOO010000208.1 GCA_030856845.1 Gemmatimonadota bacterium | reverse complement strand
GTGCGAGTCGTGCCCGGCGGACGCTTTCAGCTGAGGGCCGACGTCGGGACTTACATGTACCAGGTGAAGTACCCAACGGCGTATTACGTGCTCACTTCCGACAACACCGCAGTGCTCGAGGACTCGCAGGCGAGAAATTTCTGGAAGAGCAACCCGACGTTCACTCTCGGCGTTTCGTACCTGTTGTTCCGATAATCGGCGCGTACCGCGCCACTACCAGAGTTCGGGAGGATTGTGGCCGACGACTATGACAACACGGACGAGATCGCGAATCTGAGTGACGACGAGCTCCTCGAGCTCGTGCGCTCCGAGTTGCGCGCGCAGAATGCTTTCGACTCCAATGATGTTGCCGTGCGTGTGCGCAACGGCGCAGTTACAGTGGCCGGCCGGGTGGGTACGGAGGAAGAGCGGAGGATTATCGATCACGTCCTCACGGACGTCATCGGACTGTCGCAGGTGGACAACCAGCTGGTGGTGGACGAGCTGCGCCGCGCGACAAGTCCCGAAGCAATCGACGAGCACCTGGTGGACGAAGAGGAACACGCCGGTCTGTTGCTCGGAGATTCACCGCTACCTTACAGTCCGGAAGCCCAGCATCTCGCCGATCTTGCGCCGACCGAAGATGACGGTGGCACTCACGACATCCTGGAAGCAATCGAGAACGCCGAGCCGTGGATTCCGCCCGAGAGCCCCACTCCCGAGGGGATTGGCGGGCAGGATCAGGGCAACCTCGGAGTCGATTCCGACCGCTAGTCCGGGAGCAGATGGCGAGAGCGTATCTCACCCGCCGCGTCACCTTCGCCGCGGCGCACAGATATCACCGCGCCGGGTGGAGCGACGAGGAGAACCAGAAAGTCTTCGGCGCCTGCGCGTGGGGCAGCTATCACGGTCACAGCTACACGTGCGACGTGACCGTGCGCGGCGCGATTGACCCCGTTACGGGATTCCTGATCGACCTTGCCGGGCTCGACAATGTTCTGCACACCGAAGTGCGCGGCAGGTTCGATCACCGCAACATCAATGTCGACGTGCCCGAGTTTGGCGAGGGGGGCATGGTGCCGACCGGTGAGAATCTTGCGCGGTTCATCTTCGAGAAAGTTCGCCTGGCCATCGGGAATGATGTGGAAGTCACTTCAGTCACCGTCGCCGAGGATGAGACTCTGAGCGCAACATGGCGCATCGAGTGACAACGCGTCTGCCGTGGATTGTCGCGGCGATCGCCGTGCTGGCATCGTGTGCGCCCGCGCGAGGGACCACCTCCGCCGCGATCACCCCGCCGCTACGCGCCCCCCGCGAAGTGCTCCGCAGCTCGATCGATTCCCTGCTTGCCGATCCTCAGTTCAGAAGCGCGCAGCTTGGAATCCTGATCGTCAATCCACGAACCGCCGATACACTCTACTCGAGAAACGCTGGCAAGCTGTTCATGCCTGCGTCGAATCAGAAGATACTGACCGGTGCCGTAGCCCTTGCTCTTCTCGGGCCGGAGTACAGGTACCGCACTTCGATTCTCGCCCGAGGCGCAGTGCGTGAATGGATTCTTGACGGCGACCTCGCAGTGGCGGGGAACGGGGATCCAACGATCAGCGACCGGGCGCGAGGCAGTGCTGTCGCCGCGCTGGACAGCATCGCGGCTGCGCTGGCGGCGAAAGGTTTGAAGCGGGTAACCGGCACGGTGCGTCCGCTGGGCGATGCCTTTCCCGACAGCATCTACGGTTACGGGTGGGAATGGGACGACCTGTCGACGTCAAGCGGCGCGCCGGTAGACGAGCTCCTGTTCAACGAGGGAATGATCGAGATCCCGCAGCGCATCGTGGGAATCGACACGATCAGATCCACCGCGACGCGCGCCCCCGTGCTGTCGTATCTGGAAGCTCTATCGTCCGCGCTGGCCCGCAAAGGCATCATCGTAGCCGGTGGGGCAAGTGCGGACACGGTGTCCGGATTTCCTGTTTCCGACACTCTGCACTCGTTCTTATCGCCTCCGCTCCGCGAGATCCTCCGTCATTTCGAGAAGCCGTCGCAGAATCAGATCGGCGAGATTCTCATCCGTACGCTGGGTCGCGAACGCGCCGGTGTCGGTGTCGCGGACAGCGGCGCTGCGGTCATCTCGCGCCAGCTGCTGTCATGGGGCGCGGAGCGTGACGGTTTCTTCGTGTACGACGGCAGCGGACTTTCGCGGCATAACCTCGTATCGCCCGAGACGATTGTCCGAACCCTCGTTGGGATATCCCGCGACACTGCGTTCGCCGTTTTTCTCGACGCTCTGCCGGTCGCCGGGGTCGACGGCACTTTGAGGACGCGGATGGTGGGTACCAGCGCCGCGTCGAACATGCGTGCCAAGACTGGAACCATCGAGTTCGTGAGATCGCTGTCGGGTTTCATTACCACCGCCGATGGAGAGCGTCTCGTGTTCAGCATGCTGTCGAACCACTTCATCGTTCCTGTCAGGGAGATCACACGCGTGCAGGACGCGATCGGGGCGACGCTCGCGAACTACAAGAGCGACCGTAGCAGTAGTAGCAGCGGCACGCGGTGATTTCAGTCGCCGAGGCAAGCGCCCGGATACTCGAGCGTACCGACGCACTCGGCGCGGAAACGATCGACACGTCGAAAGCGTCGCAGAGAGTGCTCGCAGCTCCGGTCGTCGCGCCGATCACGTCGCCGCCGTGGGACAATTCGTCGATGGACGGCTATGCGGTCCGTAGCGGCGACCTCGCGGACGCTCAGACTTACCTTCGCGTTGTCGGCACCATTGCCGCCGGCCAGTTCGCGGCATCGCCACTGACTGCCGGCGAGACGATGAGAATCATGACGGGAGCAGCCGTTCCGCGTGGCGCCGACTCCGTCATTCGACGTGAGGACAGCGACGAGGGCCTGGAATCCGTCACGTTCACCAGTTTGAGGGATCTCGGCCGCAACATCCGCCGCGCCGGCGAGGACTTTCACAGCGGCGATCTACTCTTTCCCGCTGGTGAATCGCTGAGTGCCGCTCATGTTGGTGTCCTTGCGTCCGCGGGTATTAAAACCGTTGACGTGCATCGTGCTCCTCGTGTGGCAATCATCAGCAGCGGGGATGAGCTCGTCGAGCTTTCAGATTTCACGGCAGATCTCGCATCGCAACGAATTGTCTCGTCGAACTCGCTCACTCTCGCGATCCTGGTGCGAGAGGCGGGGGGTGAGCCCGTCTATCTCGGCATCGCGCGGGATGATCCTGCCTCTCTCCGTACACTGCTGGAGAGGACCCGCGGTTGCGACCTCGTCATCACTTCCGCCGGAATCTCGGTCGGCGACCACGATCACGTGCGGGCCGCCGTCGCCGCCCTCGGTGGAGAGCTGATATTCTGGCGCGTCCGAATGAGACCCGGTGCACCTCTCGCGTTTGGAACCATCCACAAAATTCCGTGGCTCGGAATGTCGGGTAACCCGGTCTCGGCGATTGTCACTTTCGAGGTATTCGTGCGCCCCGTCATTCGCCGCATGCTCGGGTTTCGGAAGATTTTTCGCCAGACGATCAACGTGACGGTGTCGGAGGAGATTCGACTTGCGGCGCCCCTGATGCATTTCCTCCGGGCCGTGGTGACCCTCAGTGCCGACGGCCTGTACACGTCCCGGCTTGCCGGTTCGCAAAGCTCGTCGGTGCTGACCGCAACCG
>JALYOO010000371.1 GCA_030856845.1 Gemmatimonadota bacterium | reverse complement strand
CTTCGACGATGCGATCACCCGGCTGGATACCCGCGCGCTCAGCGGGCCCTCCCGGGCTGGGAGCGATGACTATCATCCATCCATCGCGCACGTCCACCTGAATTCCCACACCGGCATAGTTGCCACTGGTGGTTTCGGCGAGTCGCCCCAGCATGTCGGGAGCCAGCAGCGAGGTGTACGGGTCCTCGAGCTCGTAAAGCATTCCTTCGACGGCCTTCCGGTACATCATCGGCGCGCCGATGGAGTCCACGTAGTTGCGGTAGACGTGGACGAATACCTCGTCAAAGAGCCTGGCCGCTTCTGCCTTGGTCTTGACTGATCCGGAGCGAGTGCCGCGCTCGAGCAGCCACCCGCCGGTGACGAGTGAGATCAGCAACACCGCAGCGACGGCAGCCGTGCGAGATCGCGGCCCGGGATCGAAGCGCGGTATCGTCATTGCGGCGTGGTCTGGTGAATCATGGGAGACAATTCAGGCAAGTTCTGCGCGAGGGCGGAGACCACTCGTGTGAAGACTTCATCGGGCGAGCCATTCCCGTCCACGGGGACGATTCTCCCGCACTCAGGGTGCGCCCGCTGCCAGTCGGGACTGGCAAAGGTCGCGAAGGCCTTCTCCACTCGATCGTGGAATTCAGCGCCTGACCGCTCGATCCGGTCGTGAGCGCCACGCCGGGTGGCACGCGCCATTCCCTCCTTCGCGGGCACGGTAATGACCATCGTCAAAGAGGGGACAAGGCCATGCGTCGCGAGCGAGTTGGCTGCGCGCACTTCCTCCTCCGGAAGTCCGCGACCGGCTACCTGATACGCATATGTAGAAAGAAAGAAACGGTCCATCAATACGATTACACCGTCCGCGAGCGCAGGGTCAATCCGCCGCCGGACGAGTTCCGCCCTCGATGCCATGAACAGCAAGGCCTCTGATGGCGCCTCGAGCGAGCCCGGCGCATCCAGCAGAATGTGACGCAGAGAGTCCCCAAGGGCTGTCCCACCGGGCTCACGCAGCACGAGGAGTCTGGTGCCGGACGCCTCGAATCGCCTCGCCAGGAGGCTCACCTGTGTAGTCTTGCCCGCCCCTTCCGCCCCTTCCAATACAATGAGCAAGCCAGGCACGGTGAAAGCGTCAGGAAAGCGTGATGATCGAGCTTGTAGCGCCCTTTTTCATTCCGTCCATGATCCAGTTGTTGATCTGGTACATGATCTTGTCGAAGTTTTCCTGCGCCGATATGGCGCGCTGGTAAACCGGGTTCGTTTGAACCTTTGACAACAGATCGTCGAGCTGCTGTTCCATTTCGGGCGTGGGCTGCTCGCCGCGTTGAATCAGGTGCTGCGCATCGGTACGGATCTTCTCCATCTGCTGAAGCAGCGTCACTGCTTCGCGGTCGGCGTTGAGCGCTTCGCTCGACCGCTTCACCGCCTGGTACTCCGAGCTCTGTCCCAGCATTCGGCCCAGCTCGCGGGCCTTGTCCTCAAGCATGTAATGCTCCTTGCACTCCGTTACGGTTTCAGATGCGCCTGGCGATGACGAAGCGTTCGCGTCCGGCTAAATCGAGTCCTGCGTTGACGTCCTCGTAACCACCGTGGGCCATCGCTATCTCCGCGACGAGCGAGGCCCTGCGCTCGTCCACTTCGATGGCCAGCAGCCCGCCGCGATTAAGCACGAGTACGGCATCGCGAATGATAGCGGCAGTGGCCGCCATTCCGTCATGCCCGCTGAGCAGTGCCAGCGGAGGCTCCCAGTCGCGGACACTGGGCGGCAGCGATTCTGTTTCCGAAAACGCGATGTACGGCGGATTGGATATCACGACGCTGGCGTTCACTCCCCGTACCGGCGACAGCAGTGAACCATGCCGCAGCTCCACCGAGATCTTCAGAGATGCTGCGCAGTGCTCAGCGTTGATGCGCGCAACCTCGAGCGCGTCGAGCGAAGCATCGGTGGCAATCACATTGTCGAAGCGACCTTCGCTCGCCAGTGAAAGCGCGATCGCTCCGCAACCGGTGCCAATGTCTATGGCGGTTCCCCAGCCGGCTGCGCCGAACTGCGTTTCCATTTTGTCGAGCACCGCGCCGACAAGCACTTCCGTCTCGGGGCGGGGGATTAGAACGCGCATGTCAACTTTGAGGGTAAGGTGCCTGAAAGGCGCCGAACCGACCGCGTAGGCGAACGGCGCACCAGAGCCGAGCTGCATCGCCGCCGAGCGTGCAGCGGCGACGGTGCCGGCGTCGATTGGTGCCTCGCGATTCATCACGGCCCAACTTCGCGGCACATCCAGCAACGCGGCGATGATGTCGTTCGCGATTCTGCGCGGGTCGGTAATTCCCGCAAAACGCAATGACGCTGTCAGCTCATCGACCACGGTGAGAGCGGACGATTCAGGGCGGTTTGCAGACGCGTCCGTTTTTCTGAGCGTCCGCGGGCGGCTGCTGGTGCTACTCACCGAGGCGATCCTCGACGTCGGCGCCACGCAGGGCCTCGACAACCGGCTCGATGTCGCCGTCCATGACCGCCGTGAGCTCATGCATGCTGAACCCGATGCGGTGGTCTGTGACGCGATTCTGAGGAAAATTGTACGTGCGGATCTTGGCCGAGCGATCTCCAGTTCCCACCTGGGTTTTTCGCATTCTGGCCCGCTCGGATTCCTGTTCCGCAATTTTCGCATCGAGCAGACGCGCGCGCAGAACTTCCATTCCCTTGAGCTTGTTCTGAAGCTGGGATTTCTGATCCTGCTGGCTGACGACGATCCCCGACGGAATGTGCGTGATACGCACCGCGGAATCGGTCGTATTGACGCTTTGGCCCCCGGGTCCCGATGACCTGAAGACGTCGATTCTCAGATCCTTGTCATCGATCTTCATGTCGATCTCTTCTGCCTCTGGGAGTACGGCGACGGTCGCCGCGGACGTGTGGATCCGTCCCTGATTTTCGGTAACAGGGACCCTTTGCACCCTATGGACGCCCGACTCCCATCGCATGGTACCGAATACGCCGTTGCCCTTCACCTTGAAGATCGCTTCCTTCACCCCGCCGAGCGTACCTTCCGAATGAGAGATCGTCTCGATCTTCCACCCACGGCGTTCGGCGAAGCGGCTGTACATGCGGTAGAGGTCGGCGGCAAAGATCGCCGCTTCGTCCCCTCCGGTGCCAGCGCGTATCTCAACGATTGCGGGCCGATCGTCGAGAGGATCGTGCGGAATGAGCGCGGGCTTGATGCGCGCCTCCAGCTCCCCGATCGCCAGCCGCAGCCGGCCTTCCTCTGCACGTGCTTCAGCGGACATCTCCGGGTCATCTGCAAGAACGAGCTCGCCTACTTCGGCAAGCTCGCTCTCGTTTCTCTCCAGCAGGGCGGCCATCTCGACAAGCGGCATCAGGTGCCGATGCTCACGGCCCAG
The DNA here is from genome assembly GCA_030856845.1 of Gemmatimonadota bacterium. Classification (GTDB taxonomy): domain Bacteria; phylum Gemmatimonadota; class Gemmatimonadetes; order Gemmatimonadales; family Gemmatimonadaceae; genus UBA4720. The sequence continues at coordinate 1,181 of JALYOO010000371.1, read as the reverse complement.
CGCTGTCATCCGCTGGGCGTCCTTTACGGTGCGTGGATCGGATAGCTGCTGCTCGACCTCTCTGGCGCGCTGTATCGCGTCGGAGAGGCGATCGCGGAGGCTCAGCTCTCCGGCGTCGCCGGTGTGGCGTCGCGGGGAGTCTTGGTGGCGTACTTCTGACGGAAGCGCTCGACGCGACCGGCTGTGTCGACGAGCTTCTGTTTGCCCGTGAAGAACGGGTGACAGTGGGCGCAGATATCGGTGTGGATATCGGCGATCGTGGAGCGGGTCTGGTAGGTGTTGCCGCAGGCGCATCTTACAGTCGCGGTCGCGTACACCGGATGAATGTCGGTTTTCATTGTGATTTCTCTTTGACTTTGGGGCAGCTTGGAAATATCACCCGCCACGGTAACCAATTCAAGCCGACTCCGACGGGGGCGTGTAGCGTTGAAATAGAAATGTCCGCTTTGGTTGAAATAGAAATGTCCTCGTTGGGGCTACCTTCGAGCCTTTCGATATGCCGAGACAACCCTGTCAGGTTGGCCGACAAAATTTGCCGGCTCGGCAGGTGCGCTTGTCGGGGAGGCAGAGATTCCATGGAACGGCGGTTGCCTTTTTGTTGAGGCCAGTTCAATCGAAACCATCAAAGACGGAGGATCAACATTGCGAAGGACCACCCTTTCCGCCCCCGCCTTCGGGCTTCGCCGGGAAATCGACCGGCTTTTTGAGGACACCTTCGTGCAGGGCGATAGCAGCTCCACCTGGGTTCCGGCCGTCGACATCCGCGAGACCAACAGCGAGGTAAGACTGGATGTCGAAGTTCCGGGGATGCATCCGGAGGACGTCGAGGTAACAGCCGAGAACGGCGTCCTGACGGTGCGGGGCGAGAAGCGCACCGAGAGGAAAGAGGGAGAGGAGCAGAGTCGGTACCACCTCGTCGAGCGGGCCTATGGCTCGTTCTTCCGTTCGTTCCAGCTTCCGCAGGGAATCGACGAGTCGAAGATCGAGGCAAGCTGCGACAATCGAATTCTCTCGATTCATATTCCGAAGGCCGCCCTGCCTCAGCCCGGAAAGATCGAGATCGGCCGAAATGAGCGCCCGCGGCAGGGCAACAGCCGCGAGGGCGAGCGAAGCACACCGACCGCTTCGGAAACAACGACCGCCGCGAAAGCAGGAAAGTCGGCAGTCAGGTAGGACGCAGC
>JALYOO010000353.1 GCA_030856845.1 Gemmatimonadota bacterium | reverse complement strand
AATCTCGTAGAGAAAGGAAGAAGGGCGGCCGTCGGTTACAGCTACGAAAGAACGGGAGACGGAACCCGCGCGGTCTACGAGCGCGCGTTGGCGGAACGGCGATGACTTCGCTGGTCAGTGTCGTCATACCTCATTTCGACCGGTCGGAGCTATTGGCTTTGGCGGTGGCGAGCGTCATGAGCTCGTCGGAGAAGGAGTTCGACGTCGTCATCGTTGACGACGGATCGAGCGCGGATGAATGGCGGCAGGTACAGTCGCTGGGAAACGAGCGCGTCAGCGTGATCCGACGCAGCGACGGCCACAAGGGGCCTTCGCGCTGTCGCAATCTTGGTGTCGCGGCGAGCCGAGCGAGCTACATCGTGTTCCTCGACTCGGACGACATCATGGCCCCGTGGTGCCTTGAGACACGCCTCAGGACCGCAATGGAAGAGCCGGCCGCCGACTGCTGGGTTTTTCCTGTCCTCCTGTTTCGCGACTCACCCGGTGACCAGCGGTTTCTGTGGAACAAAATGAAAAATGGAATAGACGACGCCGCGCGTTTCGCCAGCTCCGACCCTCCGTGGCACACCTCTTCTCCGCTATGGAAAAAAAGCTCACTGCTCGGTTTCGGAGGCTTCAACGAGGAAGTCATCTACGGCGATGATTCGGACATGCATCTGCGCGCGCTGCTGTCGGGCATTGCCGCACGACAGTATCCGGAATCGCTTCCCGACGTCTTCGTTCGCAGATCGGAGGCGCCGAGAATCACCAATTCTCTTTCCCCAGCGCTCGTCGAATCGCGACGTGTCCGACTGCGCGAAGGCACGCGGTTTCTTAAGGACACTCCGACGGCCTCGGGGCTGCTGCGCTGCTGGGAAGCCCAGTACTTCGCCGAAGCGGAGTTTCTTCTCTTCAACCACCGCGAAGCCACGGAGCCGGTGGGCAAGGTTCTCGATGCCTGGGAATCCGAATTCTCCCCGGCTGTGTCGTTGCGCCGGACTGTGCGAGCCTATTTCGCGGCAGCTCTCGCCTGCCGCCGGCGTGCATACCTCATGGTGCGAATAGCGAGGCGGATCGTCATGAGATTGGTGCCCCCGGCGTTTTTCTCTTTCGGAGGTGAGGTGACGCCCGTGATGGCCACCGAACCGGCGATACTGGAGGTGCGAAAGCGTATGCACTTTGAAACCGGCAAACCCTGATTGATCCGCTTATTCACCACGTGGTACGCCGAGCCGAGTGCGGATCGCCGGGCTGAGTACGCTGAATGCCTTCGACGCAACCTCGCCTGCCGCGCGATAGATGAAGTCTGTGTGCTCGCCGAGAATGGCGATCCGGACGCTTCGGCCGGACTTCACACGCGGAGGGTCGCGCACCGGCCCGATTACGCCGACTACTTCGAGTGGATCAACGAGATCGCATCGCGGGACGACATCTCCATCATCGGCAACGCCGATATTTTCTTCGATGACGGCGTGGCGATAGTCGCCCTCGCGAGTCCTGCCGAACGTACTGCGTTTGCGCTGTCGCGCTGGGACATATCGCCAGAAGGCCAGGCCCGCCTCTATGATCACAACGACAGCCAGGACAGCTGGATATTTCGGGGCCCGATTGCCGGCGTGCGCGGAGATTTTCCCATCGGTGTGCCGAGATGCGACAACAGATTCGCCAAGGAGCTCGAGCTGGCGGGCTATGAAGTTCGGAACCCGTCATTCTCCGTCCGCTCGTTTCACCTGCACGCCGGTAATCGCGATATCTATCCTGTCGCTGCCCGTCCTGACTTCGTGGCTCCTCCGTACGGCTACATCTGGCCGCACAATCTCTGGCCGCTGCACAAGACGCTTTGGCACAATGCGATGGGATCCGCGCCTCGCGTGCACTGGCGATTCGACGCACGACTCTGGAAACGCCGACTGAAGCTTCACTGGCTCGCGAGACTTTCCGGGCGCCAAAGTGAGTCATCGACCGAGCCCAGGTCGAGCGATGATTGACGGCGGCCACCATCCCGCGATTCCGCCTGTCGCGGACAATGCGCCCAGGCCGAAGTGGTCCGTGCTGATCCCGACCTACAACTCGGGCGCATATCTCGAGGGCGCGCTCAAGAGCGTTCTCGCTCAGGATCCGGGTCCGGAACTGATGGAGATAATTGTCGTCGACGATCATTCCACCAGTGATGACCCGGAAGCAGTCGTGCTCCGCGTTGGCGGAGGCCGGGTGCGTTTCATACGGCAGCCGCGAAACGTCGGCAAGGTGCGCAACTATGAGACGGGGC
>JALYOO010000329.1 GCA_030856845.1 Gemmatimonadota bacterium | reverse complement strand
CGCACGGTTCTGGCTGCGGCTGCTTTCAAGCGCTGCGGCTGGTCATTCGGACGCAGGGTAGGAGAACCCCGGTTTGCCGGGAATCCTCGAACATATGGGCTGCGGCAACCCTGCGCCATGAAGCGCGCGGCTTACATCTCGGAGCTCCTGCTCCGAGCGGAAGGCGGTCAGTCCCCTGCCGTCGCTTTGCTGGGCGTTGAGCGTCGCATTGAGGTGAATGCGAGGGTGACGCAAATGCGGAGGAATGGTCTTCGCGGCATCGGTGGCTCCGTAGCGGGTTTGTCATGAGGACGACAAATTGAGCGGGCCTTGCACATCGACGCGCACCGTGAAGCGGACGCCGGGACGTTGAGACTTAGTCCAGCTCGTAAGTGAACTCCCGGAACAGGTCCGTTGCCGCGATCGACTGCGTCGTGGTGAAATGGCTAAAATCTCGCAACGCCGTGACAAGCTTGCGCCGCGGAACCTCGGTTCCGCGATCCTCTTCGCCATGTCTTCCCAGGAGGGTCGACACCACCGTTCGCAGACGATCCGGGGCTGTACTGGCCTGCGACCTCTTCTCGAAAAGATTCCACAGCGATTTCGGAGTGGCGTTGAGACTTCCGTGATGCCCGACCTTGTAGAAATCGACGTCGCGCAGAAGATCCCGGACTTCCGGCTTCGACAACGCATACTGCCAGTTCTCGAGTTGTGCATCTCCCGGGAACAGGAATTTTCTGCCGGCGACCTCGAACAGCAGGATGACGCTCGTGTTATTCAGCACGTCGTCGAGCGCCCGGACGATTTCGAGCATCTGTTCCGCCCGCAACGCGCGGATCCGCGGCACGAACCAGCGGGCATAGGGCGGCGGCTCCGAAGCCAGCCGCGCAGCGTCCGGGAACAGCTCCTCCGAGCTCGACATGCCGTCGGTATCGCGTGATTCGGGTGTACCAGCACCTGAGGCATTAACCGCGAATGTCTGCGCACGCGCCTGAAGATGCCAGAACTCATCCGGGTCCCTCCGCCGCTGCGTCGAAATCTCGTCCGATTGCCTGAGCGTAGGCGGTCCCAGTACGTGGGTCGTCACACCCGGCAGGAAATTCTCGAGCCCTGATTCGCTGCCGAAATGGACGTATCGCTGATCGACACCCATGGTCATCAGGTTCTTGACTGCTGACAAGTTCTCGAGGTTGTTCTGACCCAGAAACGCGAGCTGCCTCACGAGTCCGAACGGCGCGCGACCTTCGAGTCGCTTCGCTTCGGCCAATGCGGCACCTGCTACAGTGTGCATGCTGCTCAATGCGGCGATGAACCCGCGATTACGCGGTCCCGACGTGTCGCCTCGCGGTCCTTTTGCGTTGCGCGCGACATCCGGATCCTCCGTCCACGGTTGTACAACGACTTTGGGTTTGCGACCGCGGATCTTGTCGCCGGTTTCCTTCCGGTCCGCCGCGGTAGCGAACCCGCTGATGTGGTCGCGATGCCGGTGCGTGGCTACGACGGCAAACTGTTCCGAGCCCACACGCCGCACGATATCGTCCGCCACTCGCTGCATATGGGTCCTTCGATCGGAATGCTTCGGGAGTCCGGTGCTCCCAAAGTCGATCAGGACGTGACGATCGCCGCCCGATGCGTAGGCGAACGTGAGCAGGAAGCAATCCCCGAACCCCACCTGGTACGAGCGAATAGTCAGCGATTCGGGCGGACGAGCGTTTCCGCGCCCGCGTTTTCGAACGGCCGCAGGTGGTGCGGCCACACGGCTGTTCTCGTCGTCCGGAGACATCGCGCCAGCAACATCTGTCGGACTCTCGCTTGCCTCCGGCGTCACGCGCTTCCTGCGACCGACTGATGATTTCACCTTGTCGCGTGAAGACGGTTCGCCATCGAGCGGAAGACCGGTGGGAGTTTCCCGCTCCGGGACCTGCACCTTCTCGTCCGCATGGCGCACACTCTTCTCAGGAGAGTCCATCGTTACCACCGCTCATGCACAGAGATCTCTCCTGTCGCACGCGCACGATGCAAGCTCGAGAACTGCCGCCTGAATGAAGCACCCTGCTCGAACGCGCCGAACTTCCACAGATGTGCCAGCCGCCGCGTCTGACGCTCCGCACTCAGAAGCCGATTGTGTACCGCGTACTTGAGTCTGCCGTAGTCGTCGAAGATCAACGTTCCTCCGCCGTAGAGAGATACCCGGGTGTGGGGAGGCATATCCAGCGGCGGAAAAACATTGAAGCCCGACAACTCATGCGCTGCGACGTCGAGCCGCTGAATGAATTCCACTACCGTCTCGCGCAACGCAAAGCCGTCGGGATTCAACCGGAGGCACGGCCGAACACTCAGGACGCGGCTGTATGCCGCATCGCAGAGACGCAGCTGCTCCCTGTTCTCCCAGATGAATCGAAACACCTCATCCGGATCACGCTGCATCGCGTCGAAGTGGGTTCGGTCATACAGAAAGTCCGTTGCATTCACAGGCTCCCACAATCCAGCCTCCGGTTCGCGCACCGGGGACGCCGGAAAAACTCCAAATGCCTTGAAGCTCTCCCGAAGGTGCTGGCGAAACTGATACCGCTCGTCGTCAGGGCGAGTCTCGACATCGGCCGTTAGAACCGCGCTCAGAAAATCTCCGAACTCCATGTGCACCGGCGGCATGTAGTCGAGCGCGCGAATGACCATCGTCAGCATGTAATCCGCGATGATCGCGCCCTCCTCGGCGGCGCGCTCACGATCCACCCGCCGCGATTTCCTGTCACCCAGACTCTCGAGTCGCGTCGCCCACGTTTCCGCGAAAGTGCGCATGATCGCGGCAACGAATACCTCACCTCTCCGATGAGGTTCGATGAATTCGGGTTGCTTGAGGATCTCGGCATTGGGGGTCAACATCGCCGAGCGGCGGAGTGAGTCGCCGCGAAGTGTGCTGAGCTCCTGGCCCATCTGTTCGCCGACGCCGAACAGAACCGACTTGAGAAGCATGTCTGTCGTCAGGTGGGCCCGCTCGACTGTCGAAGGCCCGGCCTCCGATGTTGACTGAGTTCCCCCACCTTTTCGCCCGCCGGCCTCATCGAGTCCCACCTCGACCACACCCCGAAGCGAGAACACGGCAAGAAGTGCCACAACGTCGGCAAACCCTTCATGGAATGCGGCCTGATCCGGAGATGACGGATCGGTGTAGCGGGTGCGCAGGCCGTCGAGCAACGCATGAGTGGTCTCATGGGCAACGACGTCATGAGACAGGCAGGTGAACACGGTACCGCCTTCTACGCTGCTGGACGGAAAGTAGCCGAAGAGAAGTGCCTGATCTTTTTCCGAATAGAATGCATTCGGGTCGGCGAAGGCGTGCGGCGCGACCTTGAGCTGATGCCCGCGGAAACTCCAGCTCACGCGGCGGCCAAGTGCATGCTCGAAGCGCCGCAGCGTGCGCATGATGATGGCATAGACGTTCTGCGCGTGGAACTTCGGGTTAGACAGAAGCTCGGTGTCGGACGCCGATGAGAATGGATCGTCGGCCACCGTCGAGATGGCGTGCGCCGGCCTGGGCAGCGTGAGCGGCTCATACAGCGCACCGGTCGATGCGTCAGAATCGATTACCTGAACACGGTGCCCCCACGGACCAGGGCCGAGCTCTTCAACGGTGACCTCCACGGAGGCACGAAGAATCGACCCGTCCCGCGCTTTGACGCTCGGGTCCTGAGCGATGATGGTGAGCGGACGAGTGCGTCCCCGTTGTTCCTGCGGCATCGAGTCTCCGGTGAAACAAGCGCAATAACTTACTCACCATTATCATCGCTCTCACGCTACTGGACCAGCACCCCCGAAAACTCGAGCATGTCGGCGATCGTGAACGTTCCTGCTACCGAGCTCGGCAGGGACGGCGTGAATCCGGGAACGTTCATGAACGAGTTCGCATCGCGCTTCAACATTCGCACAAATGTCTCGGCGACAATTCTTCCGCCCACCGGCCCGAGCTCGTCACCATTCCTGAGCACCATTGCTTCGCGCAGCACGTAGTACCAGAGCGGCGTTTTCGTGAGGAGAATCCCGCCGTTGGAATTGAGAAGTGCAACTTCGGCCGGCGGAAGTCCGGAGGTGAGCTGAGCCGCGGTCATCGGAGCTACTCCAAATACTCCCGCCGCCCCCTGCCCGCTCGGCAGTCCAAGTGCCAATCCCCTTCTGAGATTCCTCGACGCCAGCACCGCCATTATTCCCGATCCTCCGGGAATTGCCTCGAGGCCGTTGGCGAGAACGCTGTCGATCTTGCGCGCGTTGTTGAAGCTGCCGGCTACGGGGTGCGCGGTGATGAAGTACATGTTGAAGTCGACCACCCAGTTCGAGAACAGCGGGAGCAATGGAACACGAATGAACTGGAAGATCCCGGCTAGTGTGCTGGCTGCGGGCGGAAGCGACGTATTGAGGATGTAGCCGTTGCGAATCATGCTGTGGCCAAATCGATACGCCGCCACGGCAAACTCCACTGGCATGCGAAACACGCTGCCGACCGGCGGGGTGACCGAAGCGATGGCGTCGTTGACCGCGGTTGCTCCGCAAATCCGCGGAAGGAAATCGTGAACTACGCACCACTGATAGTGATGCGTTACGATCTTCCTCGCTTCGCTGAAGATGTCACCAGGGAATGCCGCCGTTGTCAGCAACTCCACCACCTGGTTGTGGAAGCGGAGCATCGCATGATGGAACTGGGAAACAATGACATTCTCGTCATTGCGCGGGTCGCCGATAATCGCCGTAAAGGTGCTGTCGGCGGTAACGACTGACGTATCGGTACCACTCAACACTCGCGGGACGTCGAAGTCAGTGGGCGTGGCTGGAAGCGCCGCGGAAGTCAGAGGCCCTCCCGTGCCGAAATTGCGATTCGTTCCGAGCTGCATCTTCACCGCCGTCGGAGGGGTCGATCCGGACGGGAAGCGATAATGGAACGGATCCAGTGCGGGGCCGCGGCCGTAGACGCTGTCGAGGTCGAGCGACGGCGTGCGCATGTTGGTGATTGTGTTGGCGTCCTGCGTCGCATCGATGCTCGAAGTGGTATCGAGTGTGATGTCGTGGTCGACGAACTGGCCGAAGTAGGTATAGCCAGCGGGGATGATGGCGTCTGCACCCGTATCCCGTCCGGGATCACCAATCAGGTTTCCTAGCTTGGTCAGAAGGGCCTGGTTCGTCGCGTTGAACGGTAACTTCGTCGCGTTGCGCACCGCAGCGGAGAACATGTAGCCGAACTTGTCCGCGCAGGGCGATAGGAGCAGACGCGACGGAAACCACTGCGCGGGCACTTTCATACCGTGGAACCGTTTGACCGGCGGCCGCAGGGCTCGCACCGATTTCTCGACCCGCGCCGACGGCTGCGGCTCGGGTTGCGGTATCAACCGCGTCACCATCCTCTTCCTTGCCGGCTGGCTCAGCTCCTTCAGACTCGCCGGAACCTGACGCGGCGCGTTGAAGGCGGCGGTGTTCGGGGCCGGAGCGGTCGACGCCCGCCGCAGGGGATCCTGAACTTTCTTTACCGACGCCGACCGCGAGGATTTCGGTGCTCTCCTCGTTGCAGCGTTGCCAGTCGTGCGTTTGGCGGTAGGTGGTTTGGCTTTCGACTGCGAGCCCCTCGGGCGTCGTGATCCTTTTTTGGAAGCCATGAGTGACCTCGGTGAGTATGGAGTGGATCGGAAGATTCGTTAGCGGCTCACTGTAGTTCGCGGCTGGTTCGGCCTTTTGCGCTGGTCGCGGTCGTCGCGGTGCTTCACGATGAACATGGTGCCGTCGATCACCGCCGCCGTCGCAGCATCGCGGATCGTGATTCTGTGCAATCCGAAATCGCGGGGCGCGTACACGCTGGCCACCAGCTCACCTCTTTGATTGACGCTCACTTTCAGCGCCACCACGCCGTCCACCAGGATCTCGATTGTCGTGCCGCGCGGAAGATTGCGAACGGAGATTCTTACAGGTT
>JALYOO010000328.1 GCA_030856845.1 Gemmatimonadota bacterium | reverse complement strand
CAACTTCACATAGCGGCTATCCAGCTTGCGCGGAAGCTCTTGCAGCTCACGCACGACGCCCGGGAGCGCACTTCCTGTCAGATTGGTCCATGCGGCCACCAGCATCGTGACCGAATTCGCAGGCGGTGGTGCAGCTTCACCCGTGTCCTGGCACACTCGGACAACTGACGTGCGCTGAGCAGCTGAACCGCGAGGCAGCAGGAGCTCTTCCCATGGTAAACTCGAGAGACGCGCGTCCTCCGTATTAACGCAAACGACCGAGTCATCGTCCGGCTTGGATGTCCACTGCTGAAACCAGGGGGCAAAGCCCGGCGGATCGAAATCCTCGGCGTATCGGCGAAGAACTCGGGCGCGCTGGCCGGCGTCAGAATACTCATGAGTCTTCAGGTCTGACTGAAGCTTGTCCGCCACCTCTACGGCCGGTCCTTCAACGGTCATGATAGGGCCGCCCGAGCTCACCTTGAACACCACGTTCCCTTTTTCCGAAACGGACAAATTCAGAGTTGCTGTCCTCATCGTCATCGTCTCCGTAGGGGCGACTTGCGTCGCGATTCGCCGGCGTCAAGAAAGTACGTCGACGCCTGCCGACGCAAGCTTGTTGTATCAGACTATGCGGTTCCCCTGAGGTATGAAACCCTCTCCTCTTCAGGAAATTTCTCGATCGCGTATCGGAGCATCGTGCGCGGCATCACACGATAGTGCCGGGCCAGAAACGCGCGCTCGGCCGCACCATCACGATTGCCGACCTCGCGGAGCATCCATCCAACTGCCTTGTGGATGAGATCTTCCCTGTCTTCAAGAAGCATTTCGGCGAGGCTCAATGTTTCGTCGAACTCTCCGTGTTTGATGAAGTGGAATGTCGCAAGAACCGCGATTCGCCTTTCCCACAGACTCTTGGATTGCGTGAGCTTCCTTAGCGGCGCACGACTGCGCTGTGAAAGATGTCCGCCGACGATGGCACCCGCCGAGAGGTCGACGAGGTCCCAATTGTTGATGTAGCGCGTGTTGTCGAGATACAAGTCATAGATCGATTTCTGGGCGCCGGGGTCGCCACGCTCGTACTGGCGGACGAGAATCAGCAGGGCGAGTAGCCTGTCCTCGTGGTACAACGAGCGCAACAGTGACAAGACGTTCGCGAGCGAGGCATTCGCGTGAGTGCGCACCAGTTGACGCAACGCGGGCACGCGAATGCCGCGAAAGCGGTCCCCCTCGCCGTACTGGCCCGGACCCGTCTTGAAAAAACGCTGGAGGTGGAGAGCATCGCGCTCGTCCGCCAGTCTCTCCAACTCGGATGTAATTGCCAGAAGGCTCACGCCATATCCTTACTCGGCCAGAGCGTATCGACGGGGTTCAGCGGTCGTATAGACGTGCGCCCCCGATCATGACCGCAGGAAGTCGATCATCAGCTCATTGAGCTGCTGTGCGTTCGTGGCAGCGAAGCCGTGAGGCGCGCCCTTCAGCAGCTCCAACCGGCTTCCGTTTATCATCTCGTGCGAGCGCTTCCCAGAAATCTCGAATGGTACTATCCGGTCGCTGTCTCCGTGGATGATGCATGTCGGCATTGTGAACTGCTTCAAGTCTCCACGAAAATCCGTCGTACCGAACGCGCGAATGCATTCCCTCGTTCCGGTTGCTGACGCACCCCACGCTATCCATTTGCTGAACGGTATCAGGTCAGCGCTCGCACCTTTCAGGCCCGCATCGGAATTGTAGAAGTTGGGAAAGAACTGCTCCAGGAATGCGACGCGATCCTTCTTTACACCTTCGATCATCCCGTCGAACATTGCCATGTCAACGCCACCGGGATTGTCGGGCGTCTTGAGCAGAAAGGGAGTGACTGCACCAAGCAGCATCGCCTTGGAGACGCGGTCGGAGCCATACTTCCACAGATATCGCGCGACCTCGCCACCGCCCATCGAGAAGCCGGCCAGCGTCGCATCCCGCAGGTCGAGGTGCGTCATCAGGTCGTTCAGGTCGGAGGCGAACGTATCGTAGTCGTACCCGGTTGCCGGTCTGCCCGACTCACCGAATCCCCGGCGATCATACGCGACGCAGCGGAAGCCCGCGTCCGTGAGCGCGGCAATCTGTCCCTCCCACATTCGATGGCTAAGCGGCCATCCGTGGATCAGCACTATGGGCTTTCCATTGCCGACGTCTTCATAGT
>JALYOO010000305.1 GCA_030856845.1 Gemmatimonadota bacterium | reverse complement strand
GCACGGAGAGGCTCATGACCTGTTTCTGCAAGGGAACATCCTCGGCATCACTCGCACCGATACGCTGGTATTGCTGGCGGTAGCTATTCCCGTGCTGCTGGTGCACGCCGCGTTCTACAAGGAATTTCTTTTCGTGTCGTTCGACCGCGAGACGGCGCGGACTCTTGGTTTCCTGGTCGGGTTCTGGAACCTGTTTCTGTACGTCACGCTCGGGCTTGTGATCGCGTTTGCGATGCAGTTCGCGGGTGTGATGCTCGTCTTCAACTTTCTCGTGCTTCCGGCGGTGACGGGCCTCCTCATTTCGAGAAGCATGGGTGGAACCTTCGCCTGGTCCATCGCCGCCGCCCTGATCGCCGCGGTCGTCGGCTTCTCGGTTTCGGTTCCACTGGATCTTCCATCGGGGCCCGCGATCATCGCGGTATCAGGGCTGATCGCACTGGTCGGCTTCGGGGTAAGGCTCGCGCAGCGGAGGTAAAGTTTTTTCGGGTTTCCGCGGGCGTTGGCTCGCGAAACAACGCTAGACACAGAGCAGCTTGTGTAGAAGAAATGCCCGACGGCTCTGCCCCCCAACCCGGAATTGCGCCAATTTTGCGGTTTCGGGCCTCGACAACCATGAAGCGAAAAGACGCCCTCGACTACCACTCGTCAGGTCGGCCGGGAAAGATCGCGGTCATTCCCACCAAGCCGCTCAACAACCAGCGAGACCTCGCGCTCGCCTACTCGCCTGGCGTAGCCGAGCCGTGCCTGGAGATCCAGCGCGATCCCGAAGACGCCTACCGGTACACGGCGCGAGGTAACCTCGTCGCCGTCGTCACGAATGGCACGGCCGTGCTCGGACTCGGCAACATCGGAGCGCTCGCCTCCAAGCCGGTGATGGAGGGCAAGGCAAATCTGTTCAAGCAGTTCGCCGATCTCGACGTGTTCGACCTCGAGGTGGGATCAGAAAATCCTGAAGACGTCATCAGGTTCTGCCACCTGCTTGAGCCGACCGTTGGAGGAATCAACCTCGAGGATATCCGCGCGCCTGACTGTTTCTACATCGAAGAAACCCTACGGAAGACGCTGAAGATCCCGGTGTTCCACGATGACCAGCATGGCACCGCTATCATATCGGGTGCCGCACTGCTCAACGCTCTCGAGATCACCAGCCGCGACATCGACACTGTGCGGTGTGTTTTCTCCGGCGCGGGCGCCGCGGCTATCTCCACCGCCGAGCACTACGTGCGGCTCGGCGTGCGTCGCGAGAACATCACGCTGACCGACCGGCAGGGCGTCATCTTCAAGGGCCGGCCGGGTGAGACGGACCCCTACAAGGCGCGGTTCGCGCGAGACACCGAAGCCCGCACCATTGCCGATGCCCTCATCGGGGCCGATGTCTTCGTTGGGCTGTCGGTTGCGGGGGCCGTTACGGGCGCGATGATTGCGGGCATGGCGGAGCGACCGATCGTTTTCGCGCTGGCGAACCCTGAGCCGGAGATTCTCCCCGACGCGGTGCGCGCTGTCCGCGCAGACGCGATCATCGCCACCGGTCGCAGCGACTATCCCAATCAAGTCAACAACGTTCTCGGATTTCCCTTCATCTTCCGCGGCGCGCTCGATGCGCGTGCGACGGAAGTGAACGAGCCGATGAAGATGGCAGCGACTCGCGCGCTGGCGCTACTTGCCAAGGAGGACGTTCCCGAAAGCGTATCGCGCCTGTACGGGCTCAGATCGGTGAAGTTCGGACCTGACTATCTCATTCCCTTTCCGTTCGATCCCCGCATTCTGCTGTGGGTCGCACCCGCGGTGGCGTGGGCGGCGGTTGCCACCGGAGTGACGTCGAAGTTCGTTGACCTGGACGACTACCGGGACACACTCGAAGCGAGACTCGGTCGCGCCCGCGGTATCATGCGCGGAATTATCAACCGCGCTGTGCGCGATCCACGCCGTGTGGTATTCCCTGAAGGCGACAATCCCAGAGTGATCAGGGCCGCCCAGGTTCTCGTCGACGAGGGTATCGCACTGCCTATACTGCTCGGCAATCCGGAGCAGATCGAGCGCGTCGCCCTCGAGAATTCGATCCCGCTGGCCGACATCTGCATCGAGGATCCCGCTACGTCTCCTCGCCGCGAGGAATACGCGCAGTACCTGTGGAGCCGACGACAACGAAAAGGCTTGAGCCTCGGTGAAGCTCACCAGCTATTGTTCAACGGCAACTACTTCGGCTCGGTGATGGTAGCCTGCGAAGACGCTGACGCGCTCGTGTCCGGGGCGGACATGCATTATCCGGAGACAATCCGGCCCGCGCTGCAGGTGATTGGGCCGCATCCGCGAGCGCAGGTAGTGAGCGGGATCTACATGCTCGTGTTCGACAAGCATGTTATCTTTTGCGGAGACACCACTGTCAATATCGATCCGACTGCCGAACAGCTCGCACAGATTGCGTACTCGGCCGGCCGGATCGTTCGCACTTTCGGGATCACCCCGAGAATCGCGATGCTGTCGTTCTCCAATTTCGGGTCCGTACGACACCCTGAGGCGGAGAAAGTTGCCCGCGCGGTTCAGCTGCTGCGTGAGCGCGAGCCGGCTCTGGTGGTGGACGGCGAGATGCAGGCCGACACCGCGTTCGATGAGGAGTTGCTGAGATCCGCTTACCCGTTCAGCTCGCTCACCGAGCGCGCGAACGTATTGATTTTTCCAAACCTGAGCGCCGGCAACATCGCCTACAAGCTGCTGCATCACCTGGGCGGAGCGACGGCGATCGGGCCGATTCTCGTCGGAATGAATCGTCCGGTGCACGTGCTGGAGCGCGGGGCGGATGTACAGGATATAGTCAACATGGCGGCGGTGGCGGTGATGGATGCGCAGGAACGAACGACGGTTGGCCGCCAGCAGCAGTCACAAGACTCTACGACAAATATCGAGGGATGATGCATGGCCACTGAGACCAAACCCGAGCGGGCAGCGGTTAAACGGGAGAGCACTGTCGGTCTGTCCCGTCAGAACCTTGCTCCCACCGGGACCATCCATTGGAATCTCGTTGCCCCCGAGCTGATGCAGGCAGCTGCCCGCCGTGGCGAAGGCGAGTTCGCGGCCATGGGCCCGTTCGTCGCTGTCACCAGTCCACACACCGGACGATCTCCCAACGACAAGTTCGTGGTGCGTGAGCCTTCTTCGGAAAAAGACGTCGACTGGGGAAAGGTCAACCAGCCTATCTCGCTCGAGAAGTACGAGCTGCTGCTGGCCGATGTCCGGACGTATCTCAACAAGAGAGAAGAGCTGTTCGTCGAGGATCTCTATTGCGGCGCCGATCCCGCCTACCGGCTCTCCGTTCGCTACGTGTCGCCCAATGCGTGGCACATGGCGTTCGTGCGAAACATGTTCATCCGGCCCGAGATCACCGACCTTCCGACGTTCGATCCCAACTTCACGGTTCTTCACGCACCGGAGTTTCAGGCCGACCCCGGTAAGCATGGCACGCGCACCAGCACCTTCATCGTCCTCAACATCGCCGAGCGGACGATTCTGATCGGCGGCACGCGCTACGCGGGCGAGCTGAAGAAGTCGATGTTCACCGTGATGAACTATCTGCTTCCGAAGCAGGGAGTGCTGTCCATGCACTGCTCCGCCAACACGGGCAAGGATGGCGACACCGCGCTGTTCTTCGGACTCTCCGGCACGGGCAAGACGACGCTCTCTGCCGACCCGGACCGTTCACTGATCGGTGATGACGAGCACGGCTGGTCGGACGACGGGACGTTCAACTTCGAAGGTGGCTGCTACGCGAAGGTCATCAACCTCTCTGCCGAAGGAGAGCCCGACATCTTTCGCACCACCCAGATGTTCGGGACTATCCTCGAGAACGTCGTGCTCGACCCGGCATCGAAGCAGGTGCGCTTCGAGGACCAGTCGCTGACGGAGAACACGCGCGCGTCATATCCGCTGCAATACATTCCGAATCACGTTCCCGATGGACGGGGTGGCCATCCACGCAACGTCATCTTCCTCACGGCGGATGCGTTCGGGGTTCTGCCGCCGATGGCCCGCCTGAGCCCGGAGCAGGCGATGTACTATTTCCTTTCCGGCTACACCGCAAAGCTCGCGGGAACGGAACGCGGCGTCACCGAGCCGCAGGCCACTTTCAGCGCGTGTTTCGGTGGTGTGTTTCTGGTATGGCATCCAACGAAGTACGCTGAAATGCTCGGCTCGCTTCTCAAGAAGCACGGGTCGAGCGTGTGGCTGGTGAACACCGGCTGGAGTGGCGGGGCGTATGGTGTCGGCAAGCGCATGAAGCTTGGCTACACGCGGGCGATGATCAGCGCCGCGCTATCCGGAGCGCTCGACAAGACTCCGTTACGCGTTGACCCGGTGTTCGGATTGGCAGTCCCTACAGCCATTCCTGAAGTTCCGACCGCAGTTCTCGACCCGCGGGGTACCTGGCCCGACGGAGCGGCCTACGACGAACAGGCAGCGAAGCTGGCCGGCATGTTCCGCACCAATTTCGGGAAGTTCGGCGAGACGAGCGAAGCGATCAGGAACGCGGGCCCGAAGGGATAAAAGCCTGTCGCGCATGCGATTCGAAATCCTGCGCGACCCGCTGTGGAACAACATCCGCGTCGACGAGCTGACATTAAGCCTCGTCGACACCGACGTGTTTCAACGCCTTCGGTATGTACGCCAGCTGGGGCTCGCGTACCTGGTGTATCCCGGAGCGACGCATTCCCGCTTCGAGCATGCGCTTGGCGCCTACCATCTCGCCCGCGGGACATTGTCGTTGCTCGCAGAACGCGGTGGCGTCGACGGGCTCGATTCGAATGAGCTGATAGTCGTCAGAGCGGCGGCGCTGCTGCATGACATCGGTCACTATCCCTTCTCGCATGCGCTCGAAGAGATTGGCCAGCTTCACCATGAGGATGTAGCACGCCCGCTGATCCTGGAGGGCGAGATCGCCGATATTCTGGCGAATGAGATCGCTCCCGATGCGCCGCAGCGGGTGTTCGATCTGGTGAGAGGCGAGAGCAGGAGCGCGCTGCAGGGACTGATTTCCGGATCGCTCGATCTGGACAAGATCGACTATCTCAAGCGTGACGCGTTCATGTGCGGCGTTCCATACGGTGAGATAGACGTCGATCGCCTGACCAATTCGATGGTGGTGCTCGACGACCCTCATACCGGACGGCGCGGCATCGGAGTTCTGGAGAAGGGACTTTCCGCACTGGAGTCGCTGCTGTTCGCCAAGTACCAGATGTACAGGAACGTGTACTGGCATCACGCCGTGCGCAGCGCGACGGCCATGTATAAGCGGATGGTGGACGATGCCCTGAGAACGGGAGCGGTCGATGCCGACCTGCTGCCATCCTACACGGACGAGGGACTGCTGCACCGGCTGGAGCACGCGGCTCCCACGCCGATCCTCGACGCTCTTCGCAGCCGTCGCTTGCATAAGCGCGCCCTGGAGTGGCCCGCCGGACAGCTCGATGATGGATACGGCGAGTGGATCGCCACGGATCGCGACCGGACCCGCGGCGCGGAGGATGAGATCGCACGCGAGCTGGGCCTCACGCCCGGTGACGTCATACTGGATTTTCCGATGAAGGCGCAGATGCTCGGGCTCGACATCGCGGTACAGCGGCGCAAAGGAGAGGTCGTACGCCTTACGGGCGAGGGATGGCCAGGCACCATCAACCTTCCGACTTTATCGGAGGAGCTGTACCGCAGCGCCCGCTGGCTGCGTGTTTTCGTGGCGCGGCGAACCGCTGTCGATCCCGAAATGGTGAAGCGCGTGCTGGAGTCATACTCGTGAACGACCCGCAGAGTCGGCTGCTCAGCGGCTTCCGGAGTCACTGTCTCGTCCGCGCTCGCGCACTACGCAGGATTTCTGAAGGCCTCGTAAAGGTTCAGCGCTTCGGGGTTCGCCAGCGCGACCGCGTTGCTGACTGGCCGGCCATGGACAACGTCGCGCACGGCGAGCTCGCTGATCTTGCCATTGATCGTGCGCGGGATGTCGGCCACCTGCGCGATGCGTTTCGGAACGTGAAACGGGCTGGTGTTGTCCCGAATCTGGGCGACGATGCGGTCGCGCAAGGCGCTGTCGAGCGTCAGTCCATCCTGCAGCCGGACGAAGAGAACAATCTGAACGTCCCGTGTTGCGTCGCCAGCGATCTCCTGCCCAATCGCGACGCTCTCGACGATCTCGGGGAGCTGCTCCACCTGCCGGTAGATCTCCGCGGTTCCGATTCGCACGCCTCCCGGATTGAGCGTGGCATCGCTGCGCCCGTGGATGACCATTCCATCATGTGATGTCAGCTCCGCCCAGTCGCCGTGACTCCACACGTTGGGGAACTTCTCGAAATACGCTGCCCGGTACTTTGACCCGTCGGGATCGTTCCAGAACGCCACCGGCATGCTGGTGAATGGCCGCGTGCAGACGAGCTCACCCGCCTCCTCGACTACGGGCCTGCCCTTGTCGTTGAAGACGTGGACAGCCATGCCGAGTGCCCGGGTCTGGAGCTCCCCGCGATACACCGGGGCGGTTGGATTCCCGCCGGCGAAGCACGAGACGATGTCGGTACCGCCGCTGATGCTCGCCAGATGCACGTCGGCCTTGATGCTGGAGTAGACGTAATCGAAGCTGTGCATCGCCAACGGGCTCCCCGTGGAAAGGATCGTTCTCAGCGGGGCAAGGTCGTGCAGCTTCCGCGCTTCGATTCCGTGCTTCTCGCACATTGCCAGATACTTTGCGCTCGTGCCGAAGACAGTAATCCTCTCGGCGGCCGCCATCGCCCAGAGCGAATCCCTCTGTGGCGAGAAAGGCGCGCCATCGTAGAGCAGGATTGTCGAGCCCACGGCGAGGGCACTCACCAGCCAGTTCCACATCATCCAGCCGCAGGTCGTGAAATAGAACACGCGGTCGTCCGGCTTCAGATCGGTATGAAGCGACAACTCCTTCAGATGCTGCAACAGCGTACCGCCTGCTCCGTGCACCATGCATTTGGGCAGCCCGGTGGTGCCGGACGAATACAGGATGTACAGCGGATGATCGAATGGCAGCCTCTCGAAAGGCAGCTCGAAATTGCCAGGTGGCGCGAAGTCGTCCAAGAGCACGGCGCCGGGAATGCCGGATATATCCGGTTGCCTGTCGTGATAGGGAACCACCACCACCCGCTCGATACTCGGGATCGAGCCGGCGACCCGTCCGGCGCGCGCGAGGCAGTCGATCTTCTTGCCGCCGTAGATGTAGCCGTCGCTGCAGAAAAGAATGCGCGGCTCGATCTGTCCGAAGCGGTCTATCACACCCTGCACTCCGAAATCCGGAGAGCAGGATGACCACACCGCTCCGAGAGACGCGGCGGCCAGCATCGCTATCACGGATTCGGGAATATTCGGCAGAAAGCCGGCGACACGATCACCGCGTTTTATTCCGTGCTCTCGTAGCGCTGCCGCCACGCGGGCGACCTCGGACCAGAGGTCGTCGTAGCTGAGTGTGCGCTGTCTTCCCTGTTCGTTCCAGGCGACGATTGCTCCACGACTGTCGCGATGGCGAAGGAGATTCTCAGTGAAGTTGAGCTTCGCCCCGACGAACCAGCGCGGCCCCAGTTCAGGGTCGGGCGGCGCCATGCGGTCGAGCCCTCGCACTACCTCATCCCACGGGTCGCCGTCTTCCCTCTCCTCCGCGATAACACCGCAGAATTTCCAGACAGCGGGCCAGAAGCGATCGGGGTGGAGAATCGACCAGTTGTAGGCATCCCTGTACACGGGCGGCAGTGCTTCCCCTCCAAGAAAATCGAGAAAGGCCGTCATGTTGGCGTCCGCAACTCGTGCCGGCGATGGGGTCCAGACTGGGACGTCGGCGAGCAGGGAGTCGCTGATGGTTTCGGTGTCCAGTTCCATCGTCAGCCGTATCCTGTATCAGCGTCGGGAATTATAAGGCCTCCCATATATTCCACCACAACCTGTAACCTGAAATCCGTCCGTCGTTAGCTTGTCGGCGGACTGAACTGCTCGTGCTGCCCATCGAGCCACGACTTGTGGTATGCCGGATCCTCGATAGACATCGCCGGCTTCGCGACCTTCAACGGCCGGAAGCTGTCCATCATCACCGCCAGCTCTTCCGTATACTTCGCCCCGATACTCGCCTCCGTCCGACCCGGATGCGGACCGTGCGGAATTCCGTCGGGGTGGTGTGTGATGCTCCCGAACTCGATCCCCTTCCGGCTCATGAACTCGCTCGACGCGTAGTACAGCACCTCATCGGAGTCCACGTTGCTGTGATTGTACGGTGCGGGTATCGCCTCAGGGTGAAAATCATAGGGGCGCGGACAGAATGAGCAGACAACAAAGCCATCACCCTGAAAAGTCTGATGAACCGGCGGCGGCTGGTGCACGCGACCGACGATCGGCTCGAAGTCGCGGATATTGAACGCCCACGGATAGAAGTATCCATCCCATCCGACGACGTCGAACGGATGGTGGTCGAGCACCAGCTCATTGATTCCGTCGTACTGCTTCACCAGCAGGGGGAAATCCCCCTTCTCGTCATGCGGCTTCAACTGTTGCGGGCGTCGCAGGTCGCGCTCCGAGTAGGGCGCCCCCTCGACCAGCTGGCCGAACTCATTGCGATACCGCTTCGGCGTCCGGACGTGGCCTCTGCTCTCCATGATCAGCAGCTTGGTCTGCCCACCCGTCGCGTCAATCTGATATCGGTGAAGGATCCCGCGATGGATCACGAGGTAGTCACCTTCCCCATACGGAAGGTCGCCATAAACAGTCTCGAGAACGCCCTTGCCCTTGCTGACATAGACCAGCTCGTCCGCCTGGGCATTTCTATAGAAATGCTCGTCTTCCTTGTCCGGCTCGACATACAGCATCGCGATGTCCTGATTGAACAAGAGCGGCATCCGGTCGAGTGTCGGGCTGCCGCCGGGCTTGCAGCGCGACGTCAGGAAGTGGCGGTGATGCAGTGTCTGATCTGAGTCGGCCTCGTATTTCGACTCCTTCAGACGGCGCACCGACTTTACGGTTGTTGGCGGATGGATATGAT
>JALYOO010000288.1 GCA_030856845.1 Gemmatimonadota bacterium | reverse complement strand
CACCACGTGGTCGAAGGTATCAGAGTTTTTTCCAGTTCATGATCTGACCCACTACGTCGTCGAGACCACACTCGGGCTCGACGGCGCTTTTTTCGGCCTGATTCGCTCCGGCTGGTCAATCCAGGATTTCGAATCTCCGGGCGCTTCGAAGCGCACTCCGCCCGAGGCGATCCTCGCCGAGGTGATGGTCGGTGTGCTGCAGCGCGAGGTGCTGTTGCGGCAAGGGTCAACCGCCGACAGCTACAACCGCGAAGGCTCGGCGGCGATGGAAGGCCTGGCACAACCGATCCGCCGTGAGGTGAGTGCGGAAGAATTGGTGACAATGCGATCACGACTCGAGGCGTCGATCGCCAGCTGGAAGTCCATCGCGCCGGGCGAATGCCTGGAACTCCGCTTTCCCCTGAAAGGCGCGCCGTCTGACAGCTGAGTCCCGGTCTCCCATGCGGAATCGCGAGTAAGTCCCGGCCGTCACACCGAGCCGCGGGCTGGCCCGTTGTATGCAATCTTCCGCGATTCAGCTCCGCCCCTTGTAGCCACGAACGTGAGCCGAGCGCAGGCTTGATCGCCGCCGCGTGGGCCAACCCGAGGATTCGATGTTCACAACTTCACAGCGCCGCTTTCTGATTCCATTTCTTGCCCTCACATCCGCCGGTTGCCAGGCAAAGGATGAAAGCGCCAGCACTCCAGCCATGGATACCGCAATGACACCAGCGCAAGCAGCGATGCCCGCCGCAATGGCGGCTCCGGATGCCCAGATGAAGGCCGTGCTCGATGAGGTCGTCGCGCTTGGCGGCAAGCCGATCGAAACACTTACTCCCGCCGAGGCCAGGAAGCAGCCGACGCCTACCGACGCGGTCATGGCGCTGCTCAAGAAGCAGGGAAAGCCGACGGCTCCCGACCCCGCCGTCGCTTCGGTCGATCGCTCCATCACCACCTCCGGCGGCGTACTTCCGGTGCGCATCTACACGCCGAAGTCAGGAAGCGGCCCGTTCCCGGTGATCGTTTACTACCATGGCGGTGGATGGGTGATCGCCAACAAGCAAGTGTATGACGGTGGAGCTCGCGCGCTGTCGAAGATGGCGAACGCCGTCGTCGTATCGGTGGACTACCGGATGGGACCGGAGCACAAATTCCCCGCTGCGCACGACGATGCCTACGCCACGTACGAGTGGGCGACGAAAAACGCGGCATCGATCAAGGGTGACCCGAAGCGCATCGCGCTCGCTGGCGAAAGCGCCGGCGGCGGCCTGGCCGTAGCCACCGCGATCATGGCGCGCGACAAGCAGGCGCCGATGCCGGTTGCCGTCGTCGCCGTCTACCCTATCGCCGGTACCGACACGACAACGCCATCATACGTCGAGAATGCCACCGCAAAGCCGCTCAATCGAGCGATGATGAGCTGGTTTTTCGAGAACTACCTGAACGGGCCGCAGGATCGGGCCAACCCGCGGGTGAACCTCGTCGCCGCCGATCTCAAGGGACTGCCACCCACTACCATCATCAACGCGCAGATCGATCCGCTGCGCTCTGACGGAGAGATGCTCGCACAGAGGCTTCAGGCTGCGGGCGTTACCGCGACCCAGAAGACCTATGAAGCGGTGAATCACGAGTTCTTCGGAATGGCGGCCGTCGTGGACAAGGCCATGGCTGCCGAGCAGATGGCGGCCGATGCGCTGAAGAGGGCCTTCGGCGGCTGAGGAGGTCGATTCACAGTTCAGCACGTAATCGGAATCAGTGCGCACTGCGGCTGTCTGTCCGGGATGACACTCAGGACACTCGCCTGTCCGCCCGGATAGACAGCCAGGCCACATCAGCGGTGCCGACTAATAGACAACTCGTTGCACAGCAGGGACTTGGCGTCGCTGTTGCCGGCTCCCACCGACGGCCTCACTCCTGCCTTCGATGGGCCAGACACCATTGACTTACAGGAGTAATCATGATCAGGAAATTCGTTCTTGTTGCAACGGTCGCGGCCGCGCTCGGACTCATAGCGGATTCCGCCGACGCCCAGCGCAGGCAGAAGCGCTTCGATCCGCCGACGCCGTCGCTTTCGGTTTCGCCCTACGGCGGCTACATGATCTTCGGCAGCCTTGCGGAAGGACCATTCGATACCAGGCTCAGCACGGCCGGCGCGCCCGTTTTTGGTGCGCAGGTCAACCTGCCTCTTGGCAGTACCCTTTCCATCGTCGGCAACGTCGCCTATTCGGAGCCTGACCTTCGTATCGGCGTCCCGATACTGGGCGGCATCGACGTCGGAAAGAGCACCGTCTGGCTGTATGACGCGGGCTTTCAGTTCAGCGCTCCAACGGGCATGGGCGATCGATCGATCGTGCCGTTCCTGCAAGTCGGAGCGGGCGCGATGAAGTACAACGTGCAGGTTGCGGGAATCAATCGCGATGCCACCAACCTCGCGTTCAACGCCGGCGTCGGCGCTGATGTCCCACTTGGCCGCAACTTCGGCCTTCGCCTCGCCGCGAAGGACTATATCGGCAAGTTCGATTTCGACGAGGCCACGACTATCGACTACGAGGCGAAGACCTCGCACAACTTCGCGCTGAGCGCGGGGCTCAAGCTCGGTTTCTAACGGAGCAGGTGCGGAAGGTTCGCTGTACGCCTGCACCAACCGTGTGAGTGAGAGCAAGGGCCCGTAAGAGAGCTCCGGCTTGACCTGAATCACCTACCTGCCGCGCTGGAGTCAGCCATGATCGGGCGCGGCAGACCGGTTTTCCCGCCTGATGCATCGCCGTTATGGGATTCTGCATAACTCGAATACATTGGGAGTCGCGTGTGAAGCGGTACATCGGCCTTCATCATCAGCCTCTCCAGGCAATCACGCTCTGGAGCCGGGAGTTCTGGGTCTTTTTATGCGCAAGATGCTCGTCACAGGCTCTTCCGGGCTGATCGGTTCGGAGGTCGTCGCCTATTTTTCCCAACTCGGCTGGCGAATCCATGGCGTTGACAACAACATGCGCGCCGATTTCTTCGGACCTGCCGGCGATACCCGCTGGAACCAGAAGAGACTCGAACAGACGCTGAGCGGCTTTGAGCATCACGAGCTGGACATTCGCGACCGCAAGGGCTGCCAGGATCTTCTGTCGTCAATAAAGCCGGACGTCGTTGTGCATACCGCTGCGCAGCCAAGCCACGAC
>JALYOO010000286.1 GCA_030856845.1 Gemmatimonadota bacterium | reverse complement strand
GTACCTCTGTTCGTACGCTGGAAGCTCGGCGTGTTTGGCCTCGCCGACGTTGGTCGCGTGTGGCTCGACGGCGAAAGTCCAGGAGGATGGCACTCCGGATTCGGCGGAGGGGTATGGCTCTCCTCGCTGGGGCAGGCATTCAGCGTCGCCTTCGCGAATGGCGAGGGGAATCGCTTTTACATCAAGCGGGGTCTGTCATTTTGAGGTTGATGCACTCGTTCCACAACATGAGACACACGTCACTGTTTCCCCTCCGCATGGAGCGGCCCCTATCACGTGCGTTGAGCGCCGGAGCATGCGCGGTCGCTGTCGCCAGCCTGCTGGCCTGCGTGCCGCAGCAGATTATTGGAAAGGTCGAGCCGGCGGACATAGAGACAAGCTTGTTTCTGATCGGCGATGCCGGCGAGCCCGACCCTCGTGAATCCGGGGCCGCTCTCGATTCGATGAGCGCGCAGGCGGCAACGGCGCCGGCTCGCAGCATCATCGTGTTCCTTGGCGACAACGTCTACCCCGCGGGCATTCCGCGCGACAGCAGCGTCGAGTTCGCCGACGCGCGCCGCCGCTTGGAAGTTCAGGTCAACGCGGTACCCCCCGGAGTGCGGGGAATCTTCGTTCCGGGCAACCACGACTGGGCGCGAGCCGGTCCGTCCGGCCTCGAGGCGGTGCGCCTTCAGGAAAGACTGATCGCGACGCTGCGGGGCACTCGCGACATCCGCATGGTTCCCGGAAACGGTTGCCCGGGGCCATCCACGCTCGACGTGGGAAGGCTTCGACTTATCGGCCTCGATACTCAATGGTGGCTGCACGGCTATATCGTGCGCGACTCCGCGTCGAGGTGCAGTTCGGATCCCGGTGCCGTCACTGCAGCGCTCCGCGCGCAGATCGCGCAGAAACAGGATGGCCGCATCACTGTCGTCGCCGGCCATCATCCGTTGATGACCGGCGGCCAGCACGGAGGTTACTGCGGCCTGACGGGTCCATTCCGGCGTTTCGGCGGGACGAACCAGGACATCATGTCGTCGGCCAATCGAAGAATGCGCGACTCGCTGGAGAGTGCTTTCCTGGCGCAGCCGCCGCTCGTCTACGCTGCCGGACATGAGCACAATCTCCAGGCTCTGAAGGGAACGCCCGCCACGCAGTATCTGCTCGTGAGCGGCGCGGGCTCGCAGGCGAAGGCGGCTTGCGGCGTCCGGCTTCGGGAGAGCTACTACGTAAGCCAGTACCGAAGCGGGTTCATGCGGCTGGACATCATGAAAGGAAAGGGAGTTCTCCTCAGCATATTTCAATACGCCGGCAATAGGCGGCACCCATCCTATCAGCGCTGGCTGGAGCTTCGATGACACTCTTGCCGAAGCGCCCACGATGCATCAACCCGCGCCATGCCGAGTCGTCCCTCATCGTCTCGAAAACACATTGGCTCCCATATAAATTGCTGCCCTCGATTGGCTCGCTGGGGCTGGCCCTCATCAGCATTTCGCTCCTGTCGTCGCAAGCTGGTGCCCAGGCTTCCGACAGCCAGATACAGACGCTCCGGCTCGAGGGAACGCCGATCGGAGCGCTCCCGCCGATGCCGCTCGCCATGCCGGCCAGCCGGAACAACAACTACTGGGGCGCGCGATTGCAGTCTGGACGTCGCCAGGGCGGCGATGGAGCCGCGCTCGATGCGATTGCCGCGGGCATTGACTTCCAGTACCGCGGGGGTTCGGTGTTCGGCCTCACTGCCGGATATCAAAAGCGTGACTGTGATGTGCTTGGCCCCGATTGCGGTGGGCACGCGATGTACGGAGTGCGCAGCCGGCTCAACCTCATCACGGGGGGTGGGCTGTCCATTCCGCTGATTTTCGGCGAGGGCGGCGCAACCACTACCATCGGCGCTGATCTTGGATTCGGCTACGCTCCAGAGGTCGCTCCGGGCATCACCGCGTGCACAATGGATTTTGGAGTACAGTTTTCACTGGCGGGGCTACAGCGGACGCGACTCATCACCTACGTCACTCCAGGTGTGATGTGGGATACCAAGTGCTCTTCGCAGGATCCTGCGGCAACCACCAGTTACTTCACCGGGTTCGGCATTGGGCTGCAGCAGGTTCGCAGCCGTTCAGTGGACGTCTATGTGGGGCTTCAGAAAATCTTCCGGGACGATAGTGGGTATCGGCTCGGCGTAAGCATTATCTACCTTCGGCTGCCCTGAGCTTCGCAGTGC